>NZ_DBFSAP010000035.1:0-39521 GCF_048412355.1 Ellagibacter sp. | reverse complement strand
CTACGAACGTGGTAACATTCATCATCATGAGAGCCCCTTCCATGAGTGCGGCGTGGCCGCCACGGTTGACTAGACACCTTCCATTGTCGGCCTAATCCACGGAAAGTCATGCAGCAGGGGCTCTCAATTTACTGTGTCCTGCTCATATCGTCTTCTCGGAAATCAGGGTGCGAGGGACAAAAAATGGCGATATGTGAGCCTCTGCGTTCGGGAGTGATTGCTCGCCATGCTTTCGGAGGTATCCCCCCAGGTCAGAATTTCTGGAAAGAAGCTAGCTATTCGATTCCACTCACATATCGCTGCTTTTTGTCCACGACGATGCGATTCCGAGTAAGAAGGCGTTCGCAGCAGGCGGTCGCAGGCGGCGGGATGGAGCAAAACCCTTAGTTGGTGATCAACTGGACGAGTTGTGCGACGTTTTCTTTCGCTCGATTACCGCTGGGAGAATTTGTGACCAGGCCTTTTGTTGCTACGGGGCTTCTAGGGCGCGTTCGCTTCGCGAAAAAGCGCTCCCGTTTGGCCTTCCGGGCGCGCACAACTCGTCCAGTTGACCACGAACTCGGCCTAGTGCTCGCGAGCTATCGTGGACATTTGTTGTCGATGGCGTGAATGCGCATATGATAGTAAATCAGTAGCATATAATTCGCAGAAATCACGGATCGGGTCAACATGTGGCGGATGAGGCTTGGCTGGTTCCGACTACTGGGACGGGCTGGTTCGACCGCTAAGAGGTGCCGACCCCGACCGCGAGGATTAGGCTGGTCCCGACTGCTCGGTGATAGGCTGAATCGGTGATGGCCAGTGGGTGGGTCGGTCGGTTCACGGGTTGATCAACCTCGACCCGTGGCAAGGCAAGCGATAGAGGGGGAGTTTATGATTCGAACGGTTATCCATATTGACGAGGACAAATGCACAGGTTGCGGCCTGTGCGCGAATGCGTGCCACGAAGGCGCGATCGGCATCGTCGATGGCAAGGCGAAGCTTTTGCGCGACGATTTTTGCGATGGCATGGGCGATTGCCTGCCCTCGTGTCCGACGGGCGCCATCACGTTTGTCGAACGCGAGGCGCTTCCCTATGATGAGGCGGCCGTGGTCGCAGCTCAGGCGGCGAAAGCTCACGCCGCGCATACGGGACAAGGCGGTTCCGGCGACCTTGGCGGGGGTTGCCCCGGTTCGCGCGCCCAAATGCTCCACGCTCCCGAAAAGACGCAGTCATCCTCCGAAGCCGAGGCACCAAGCCAGCTTGCCCAATGGCCGTGCCAGATAAAGCTCATGCCCCTGCAATCTCCTTACTACCAGGGAGCTGACCTGCTCATCGCCGCTGATTGCACGGCGTTTTCCTATGCATCGTTCCACGATCGCTACATGCGCGGTCGGGTCACGATCATCGGCTGCCCCAAACTCGATGCGGTCGATTACACCGAGAAGCTGTCGGCCATCATCGCGATGAACGACATTCGCTCGGTCACCGTTTGCCGCATGGAAGTGCCCTGTTGCGGCGGGCTGCAGCGCGCCGCGGAGAACGCGCTCGACGCCAGTGGCAAGAAGCTTCCCTTCGAGGTGGTTACCTTCTCCGTGCGTGGCGAGGTTCTCTAGAGGCACGCGTTAATTGGGAAAGCCGCAGCTGGCACGTGCTTGAATTCTCCCCCAGCGTATCCGTGAATTCGCCAGCGCCAATCTCGCATCGGAAGCAAGTCTCGTGCCGATAGCCTGCCTTGTGCTAGTGGCGTCTTGCGTCTGTTCGACGCCTGCCGCGCTGCGAGGCACGAGCCCGTGCTCGACCTGAGCGCTCGACCCGCTCAAGCCATGCGCGACCCGTGCGTTCGAATCCGCCTGCGAGCTATATGCTTCCCACTTTGCGCCCCGAGCTTGTTCGTTTTGACGGCTCGGGGCGTTTTTTCATTTCGCGTGATGAGGCGTGGTATCATCTGTGGAAATAGGCGTGCGAAAGACGGAGGTGGGCGCATTGCCGAATTCGCCCTTGCTGATGATGGCGATTTTGATCGTGATGGCAATTGCCGTCGTCGTGGTGATTGCGATGACGCTCAAGCTTAATCAGGAAGTTCGCAATCTGGCCGAAGATGTGGAAATCGATCGGCAGAATCTCGCCAAGCTGAACCATGAGGTGGGAAAACGTCTGGGGGCGCCGCGCCCTCGCGGGCAGCAGCGGCCATCGGGCGCCAGTATGCCTCCGCAAGGTCGGCCTCAGGCTGCTGCTCAGCAGGCGGCGCGATCGGCAGGCGGTTCCGTTCCCGTGGACGTAGAGGCTGTTTCTCACGGCTCTGCAGCGGGCGTACCGACTGATGCTGGTCAAGGGTACATTCCTGGAAGTTACCGTGTTCCGGTTCGTGGCGCCGAGGGCCCGTCGGCTGCGACGGCGTCTGCTCGTGAAACGGCTCGGGCGGAGGCGGCGCAAAGTTCTCGGGCAGCGCAAACGAAGCCGCGCCAGTCAACTCTTGCTGAGCGTCGGGCAGAGCGGAGAGCTCGTGCGGAGCGTCGCGCTGCCATGGCGGACTACACTCCGGCGCGCGCCGAGCGTCGGGCGAACATCGCTGTCCCTCGTGGCGAGGAAAAGGGCTCTTGGCCTGGTGAGACGGGGCCGCAATCGCGTGTGCGCGCTCAAGCAGCCGCAGCGAGAGAAACTTCTCCCCAAGCGTCACGCTCCACTCGCAATGCAGCCGCTCAAGCATATGATGCGCAGGGTGCGCCATCGCGGGCAAGCGGTTCCCGAGAGGTGTCAGCATCCCGTGTTTCGCCTGATGGTGCGAGTGCGGGCGAGGGAGCGCCCGTGAGAGGGCGCCATGGTGCCGAGGCGTCGAGGGTTGCTCAGCGTCAGCGCGCCGACCGCGAAGCTCAGCGCGCGGCCCTCGAGGCCCAGCGCCTCGTCGAGCAGCAGCGAGCGGCGCGGGCGCAGCGCGAAGAAGAGATCCGCCGTCGCGCCGAGCGTCAAGCCGCGCGGGCGATGGCAGAAAAAGAGCAAAACCCCCTTGCGCGCAGCAAAGAAGTGGAGTAACATAATCAACCGCTTCAATACCTGAGGCAGATGTGCGGGCGTGGCGGAATTGGCAGACGCGTACGGTTCAGGTCCGTATGGGGGCAACCCCATGAAGGTTCAAGTCCTTTCGCCCGCACCATTTTGAACACTCGCCAGCCTTTCTCGGCTGGCTTTTTTATTTCCTGCATTTTACTCAGATATAACGAGCATCCAACAAGGCTTTGACGTGCATGCGCGAACATGGTTGCATCTGCCGATGACGAATGACGGAAAGCGAACGCCATGCTCGTAGAGAAGAGAAGTGCCGAAACCCGAGAGGTCGTCGAGGCCGCAGAGCGCTTGCTCGCGGAAAGCGCGGCGCCTCGAAAAGCCGCAAGGGGCGTGAAGAGGATTTGCGAGCCTCCGCATTCCTCATGTGCTGCTCGCAACGGTCTGGGTGTCCTGGCTCATCGCGCGGCATGCGAAAGCCGCGAATCCGCAACGCCGCTCGTTCGCGTGCGCAAGTTCACCTTGCGTCTCGGTGCATTCACCTCGTTGGAGGACGTCTCTTTCGATATTGCGAAAGGCAAGGTCACGGCGCTTTGCGGCCCGCGAGGATGCGGTATCGCGGCCATGCTTGACGCACTGGGATGCACGCTTCCCGGCGCTCGGACTGTCGACATGGGCGGCTTGATCGAGCTTTGCGGACATGACGCTTACCGCACGCTCGGTGCCGATTGCACCCGCGAGAAGGTTGCCCGCGTGTTTTTCGGCGGCTCCTTCGAGCTGCAGAGCGTTCGCAACGCCATCGCATTTTCCATCCGCCAGAGAGGCGTTCACGACGATGCCGCGATTGCCGCCGAGATCGACCGCGTGCTGCGCTCGCTCGATGCGGAAAGGCGTTTGGGAGACCATCTCGATCGCGCAGTGAGCTCGCTCCCCGCACTTGAGAGGCGTCTTGTCGCTATCGCCCGCGCGCTTGCGAAGCGTCCCCTCGTACTGCTCGTCTCGGAACCTGCAACGGGACTTGACCAGGTGGATTCCTTTACAATGAGCCAGGCTTTGCAATCGGTTGCGCGCAAGACGGAATGTGCTGTGGTGCTCGCGACGTCTGACCCGCGCTTTGCGAGGGTTTGCGCTGATGAAGGCGTCGTCTTCGTGCAAGGCCGCACCGTTGAGGCCGGACCCCTTCCCCAGCTCAATTCCGCAAGCGCGGATTATCGGACGCGGGCGTTCTTCGAAGGTCGAATCGCATAACAGGTGCCCTTTCCTCATGCGGGGCGGAGTTTCGGATTCGCCCCGCTTTCCATCTTTACGCATCCATGACAAAGCTTCGACGCGCGCTTGACGCATTGGCGCGATGATGGATACACGTTACATAAGCAATGCGGCGCGCGCCGACGCGCGGGTCGTTGGACAGGATGCGTGCATGATTTACTACGTCGAAGATGACACAAACATTAGAGACCTTACCGTCTACGCTCTCAAGCAGGCAGGATTCGAAGCTGCCGGCTTCACATGCGGCCGCGATTTCTTCAAGGCCTGTGACGAGAAGTCGCCCGATTTGGTGCTGCTCGATATCATGCTCCCCGAAATGGACGGTCTTGAGATTCTCCGCGAGTTGCGCAGTCTGCCGTCGACGAAGAACATCCCTGTTATGATGCTCACAGCGAAAGGCACCGAATTCGACAAGGTGTGCGGGCTCGATGCGGGCGCCGACGATTACCTGGCGAAGCCGTTCGGCATGATGGAGCTGGTATCTCGCGTAAACGCGCTGCTGCGTCGCGCGCAGGCGCCGGCCGTGAGCGCCGACGACACGCTCGTTAACGGGCCGATCGAGCTGGTCTCGTCCGCCCATACGGTGAGCGTCGGGGGAAACCCCGTGGCACTGACGCTCAAGGAGTTCGACCTGCTGCGCGCGCTGATGCGCAGCGAGGGCAGGGTGCTTTCGCGCGGCAGATTGCTCGAGGACGTGTGGGGAGTGACTTACGTGGGTGAAACGCGCACGGTTGATGTGCATATTCAAACGCTGAGGCAGAAGCTCAACGCAGCCTCGTCGGGCGCCGATGAGCTCATCCGCACCGTTCGCGGCGTCGGGTACACGATGAAGGGCGCATCATGAGTCCGACCCATAACAACGTGAAAAGCCTGTCGAACCGCATCTTCCGCAGCGTGCTCACCTTCACGCTGATCGTCCTGTTCGTCTTCGGCACCGCTATGTCGGCGATCTTCTATACCACCTACGAGCGCGATGCGGAAGAGGGCCTTTCCTCCGCGGCGCAAAACGTTGCAACATCGCTGGGCAACCTCGACTCGCAGGCGTGCGAACAGGCCCTTTCGCAGCAGTTTTCCGATGCCTTCCGCTATACGCTTATCGATACGGATGGCACGGTGCTCTACGACAGCGTGGCTGATGCTTCGGCGATGGAAAACCACGCCGACCGCCCTGAGGTGCGCGAAGCCGACGAGCGTGGGCGCGGAGAGGTGTCCCGCTACTCGAGCACGCTTGGCACCGTGACGCTGTATTCTGCGGTGAAGCTCCAGAACGGGGACGTCGTGCGCTTGTCCGAGACGCGCGAGTCCCTGGTCGCGTTCTTTGGCGGCATGATGGGGCCGATCGCGCTTACGCTTCTCGTGGCGATTATGCTCGTGTTCCTGCTGTCGCAACGGCTGACGTCGCGCATTATGCAGCCGATTGATGCGCTTGACTTCGCCAACCCGCTCGAGAACGAGATCTACGAAGAAATGGACCCGCTACTCGAGCGAATCGACGACCAACAGCGACAGCTTCGCGAGCAGAACAAGGATCTCGCGCGCGCTGAGACGATGCGACGCGATTTCTCGAGCAACGTGAGCCACGAGATGAAGACGCCGCTTCAAGTAATCTCGGGGTATGCCGAGCTCATGAGGAACGACATGGTCGATCCCGCTGACCGCCAGAAGTTCGCGGGGCTCATCTACGACGAGGCGCAGTCGATGCGCGCGCTGATCGACGAGGTGCTGACGCTCTCGCGTCTCGATGAAACGTCCTTCGATGGCGAGTCCGCGACGCTTATCGATATGCTGGAAGCCTCCAAGCGAGTGGCGGGGCGGCTTTCGAGCTTTGCTCACGACCGCGGCGTGTCGGTTGAGGTGAGCGGAGACTCGGCGTGCATCGCCGGCTCCGAGACGCTGGTCGAGGAGATGCTGTATAACCTGGTCGAGAATGGGATTCGCTACAACCATGAAGGTGGAAGCGTGAGCGTTTCGATTCGGCTGGAGCTTCCCACTTCGGCGGAGCAGGCCGACGATATCCGTGCGCTGCCTGCGGGGGAGCGCGGCCGCATGCGAGCCGTCGTGCGCGTGAGCGACACTGGTCCGGGCATCCCAGAGGACAAGCAGGAGAAAATTTTCGAGCGCTTTTATCGCTTGGAGAAAAGCCGTTCGAAGGAGACCGGCGGCACGGGACTTGGGCTTGCGATCGTCAAGCATGCCGTGATGTACCACAAGGGCAGCGTTCGGGTGGAAAGCGAAGAGGGCAAAGGTACCGTGTTCATCCTGAGGATACCTACGGCCTAGATTGGGGTGCCTTGAAACGGCACGCTCTTTCTTCATCAAACTATGGAACCCGCGGCATGTCAAGACTTTAATTGAACGCCATCGTCCTTATACTGAAGGTAGGTTCCGCTCCCGCAGTCATACATGCGGTGGACCGACGTTTTATATGCAGGGAGCTCAAGATAGCCTGTGGAACGGAGATTCGCGTCCGTTGATGCGAAAGCCGGAAAGCTGGCTGCGAGCACCCACCTTTCGAGGTGGGTTCACCCTGGACTTGTCGGGGGCGGAGCTTTTTTGCGCTCTAGGGGCGGTTGCCCGGTTTGGCGCGTGCCCATAGAGAGTTAGTTTCTCAGCCTTGAACGAGAAAGGGCCCCGCAGTGCGAGGCCCTTCGTTGATTCTAGTTGCTGCTACTCGAGTTGTTTCCCGATCCGCCATTGCTGGATCCGCCGCCCGACGTGCCGCCCGAAGAAGAGGGGCCAGTCGAGATGACCAGGTGCACCGTCTTGCCTGGCTCGAGCGAACTGCCGCCGTCGGGGGTTTGGCTGATGACGTTGCCTTGCTTGACCGAATCGCTGCTCTGGTACTCGGTGGATACCCTGAACCCAGCGTTGTCGAGCGTGGTTTGCGCGCTGCCCTCGGATTTGCCGACCACATTGGGCACCTCGGAGGACTTCTTGCCGGAGCTCACCGTGATGGAGACGGTGCTGCCTTTCTCGAGGCTCTCGTCGGAAGTCGGCGACTGGCGAATAACGTTGCCCTGCTTGACGTCGGAGCTTGCCTCCTCGGAAACGGACACCTCGAAGCCGGCGTTCTTCAGTGCGGCCATCGCATCGCTTTGCGACTTGCCGACCACGTTGGGCACCGCGACCTTTTCGGAACCGAGCGAGAGCACGTAGGTGATAACGGAGCCCTTCGCTGCCTTGTCGCCCGCCTTCAAATCCTGCGAGGAGATCTTGCCCTTCTCGACTTTGTCGTCGTAGGCGGGCGTGCCCGCCTTCATCGTGAGGCCCACCTTGTCGCAAAGCTGTTGTGCCTCATCAGGCGTCTTGTTCGTCAAATCGGGCACAGTGACCTGCTCGGTGCCTTGCGAGATGTTCAGGTTGATCTTCGTTCCCGCGGGCTTCTTCGTTCCCGCTGCGGGGTCCTGGCTCACAACGCTGCCCGCCGCGACGCTGTCGTCGTGTACGGCGTTGGTGGTGCCCACTTCGAAGCCGGCCTTCTCGATGATCGTCGTTGCCTCCTCAAGCGTCTTGCCCTTCACGTTGGGCACGGGGTCGCCCGATGCGAAGACGCCGGAGAAGACGAGTGCGGCGATGGCGATGACGGCGATGGCTGCCACGATGGCCACGATGAGCCCCGTCTTCTTGCCGCCCTTGTCCTCGGGCATGTTCGGAGTGTTGGCTCCGTGGTAGTTCGTTTGGCCGCTGTGGGTCACGGGCTTCACGGGTTGGGGCATGACCATCGTGCTGTCGGCGCCTGCCGCGCCGCCCTCGATGGGACTCATCACGCGGGTCTGCGCGCTCGTGAATCCGCCCGGCACCGCGGCGCCCGCAAGCTTCACGGGGCGGCCCGCCAAGAAGTCGTTCAGCGCGAGGCGCATGTCGTTCGCAGTGGCAAAGCGGTCTGCGGGGTTTTTCTGCATGGCCTTCGCGATGATGCTCTCAAGGCCCGGGTCGATGTCGGGGTTGAAGTCGGAGGGCAGCGGCGGCTCCTCGTTGACCTGCTTCATGGCGACGCTGATGGCGTCGGGGCCGTCGAAGGGGAGCTTGCCCGTCGCGGCCTCGAAGAGCACCACGCCAAGCGAGTAGATGTCGCTTGCGGCGGTGAGCTCCTTGCCCTGCGCCTGCTCGGGCGAGATGTAGTGCGCCGTGCCGAGAACGGTGGACGTCTTGGCGTTCACCGAGTTTTTCGCGCGCGCGATGCCGAAGTCCATCACCTTCACGTTGCCGTCGGGCTGGACCATGATGTTTTGCGGCTTGATGTCGCGGTGGATGATGTCCTGGTTGTGGGCGACGGAGAGCGCCTGGCACACCTGCGAGCCGATTTCGGCGACCTTGCGCTGGTTGAGCGCGCCTCGCTGCACGATGCCGGTCTTGAGGTCGGTGCCGCGGATGTACTCCATGACGATGAAGTACGTGCCGTCGTCCTGGCCCCAGTCGTAAACGTTCACGATGTAGGGGCTTTGCAGGTTGGCGGCCGACGCGGCCTCCTGGCGGAAGCGCTGCGCGAACGCGGCGTCCGATGCGTATTGGGGCAGCATCACCTTTACGGCAACGCGGCGCCCGAGGACGTTGTCCTGAGCCTGGTACACCTCGGCCATGCCGCCGATCCCGATGCGCTCGGTGATCTGGTACCTGTTGTTGAAGATTCTGCCTGTCATCGCTGCGCTAGACACGTTTGCTCCTTAAACTTCCCTGCTGTGCTGCGTCTTTGTTTCATTTATGCCGGTTCGTATTAGCATACCAAATTATAAATCGCCTTGTACTTCCAACGCCGTTTTCATCACATCTCGAGCCTTAGCAGCGGCGTATTCGCTGGATTGCCCCTTTTCGATCACGATCGCCACGACGACGTTGCAGTTTTCCGACGGCGTCATGCCGACAAACCACACGTCGTTGTACCCGTCGTGCTCGGCCGTGCCCGTCTTGCCCGCTACGGTCACGCCGCTGATTTGGGCGGAAGTGCCGGTACCGTTGTTCACGACGCCCTCGAGCACAGTGCGCACGCGGCTTGCCGTGTCGGCGCTCACCGCTTGCGAGAGCTTCTTCGGGGTGGCCGTGTAGCCGCGCTTGCCGTCGGCGTTGTAGATGCCGTCGACCAGGTAGGGCTGCATGATCGCGCCGTCGTTGGCGATGCCGCAGCCGGCGAGCGCCATCTCGAGCACGGTGGCCTGGGGGCCTGCGGGGCTCGGATGGTTGGCGGTCTTGCTCTCGCCGACGGGCTCGCCCGCCGCCGCCCAAGCGGTCTCCCACGTGGTCATGTCCTTCGCGTCGGGCATGACCGAGGTCGCGAGGGGCAGATCGAAGTCGATGTCCATGTTGAAGCCGAAGAGCTTCGCGTAGTTCACGAGGTTCTCCGCGCCGATCTGCACGCCGAGCTGGCCGAAGACGACGTTGGAGGAAAGCTCGGTCGCGCGTGCGAGCGAAATCGTGCCGTAGTCGTGCTTCTTGAAGTTGGTGACGGCGGCGTTGCCGATATCCATCGACGAGGGTGACTCGAACATGGTGCTCTCGGTGGCGATGCCTTCCTGCAGCGCGCAGGCGAGCGAGATGATCTTGAACGTGGAACCTGGCGCGTAGAGTGCCTGCGTCGCGCGGTTGTACAGCTCGCTCGAGCTTGTGGAATTCGCTCCCGAGCTTGCGGCGTCGGCTATCACCTGGTCGATGTTGGTGGCGTCGTAAGTCGGGGCCGAGGCCATCGCGAGCACGGCGCCCGTCTTCGGGTCCATGACCACGCAGGCGCCCGAATCGTTGGCCAGCGCATCTTGCGCCGCCTGCTGAATCTGCGAGTTGATGGAGAGCGTGACGTCGTTGCCAGGGGTGCCCACGCCCGAAAGCGAGTTCACGACATCGGTGATCGACGCGAAGTTCTTCTCGCCCTTGAGCGTGTCGTTGTAGCTGGCCTCGATGCCGCTCGTTCCGTACTTCGACGAGGTGTAACCCACCACGTGGCTTGCGAGGTCGCCCGCCGGGTAGACGCGCGAGTACGTGCCGTCGTCGTTCTTGACGCTCTGCGCGAGGATGGTCCCGTCGTAGGTGGAAATGGTGCCGCGCTCGGTTTTCGACTCACGCGCCATGGTGTGGTTGTTTGCCGCCATGTTCTGGTAGTCGCTCGCCTGCACGACCATGATCAGCGTGAGGTTCGCCACGAGCGCCGCGAACATGAGCGAGAACACGATCATGGTGTGCGTGAGGCGCTTGCCGAGCGAGACGCGCCCGAGCACGCTGTTCGCGCTGATGATGGTCGTGGTGTTCATGATCTCGGAAGACGAGCCCGTGCCCTCGTCGCCGCAGCGCAACAGGAATCCGACGATGATGAACGCGGCGAGCAGCGATGAGCCGCCTTGGCTGACGAAGGGGAGCGTGATGCCGGTGAGGGGGATGAGCCTGGTGACGCCGCCGACGATGATGAACGCCTGGAGCACGATGATCGAGGTGAGGCCCGCGCCGATAAGCGAGCTCACGTCCGATTTCGCGCGCGCTGCGGTCACGAAGCCGCGAATCGCGAAGCACAGGTACAAAAGCAGCAGGCCCGCCGCGCCCAAAAGCCCCGTCTCCTCGCCGATGGCCGCGAAGATGAAGTCGCTTTCCACGACCGGGATGCGGGTGATGCCGTTGCCGCCGCCCGCCATGCCGCGCCCGATTCCCGTGCCGAACAGGTCGCCGTCGGCAAGCGAGTAGATGGTTTGCACGAGCTGGTAGCCGGTGTTCTGCGCGTCGGCGAAGGGGTTGAGCCAGGTGGCGACGCGTGTTTGCACGTGGTCGAAGGCGAAGTAGGCTCCCACGCCGCCGATGGCAACGAGGCCCAAGCCGATGACCAGGTAGAACTTCTTTCCCGTGGCAACGTAGAGCATGACCAGGAATACGAGGAAGAACACGAGTGCGCTGCCGAGGTCCTTCTCGAACACGACGATGAGCATTGCCACGCCCCACATGAGGAGCAGCGGCAGGAGCGTGCGGATGTCGGGCAGGCGGAACGGGCCCACGTGCCAGGTGAACACTGAGAGCATCTCGCGGTTCTGCGCAAGGTAGCCGGCAAGGAAGAGCACGATGATGATCTTCGCGATTTCGCCTGGTTGGAAGGAGAATCCGCCCACATGCAACCAGATGCGGCTGCCGTAGATTTCCTGGCCGATGCCGGGAATCATCGGCGAGAGCAAAAGGATGACGCCGACGATGGCGAGCGTGTACTTGTAGTTGGCGAGCCGGTCGGGATTTCGTAGGAAGGCCATGGCCGCAATCATGAGCACGACGCCCAAGAACAGCCAGACGACCTGGTTGATGGCCATGTTTGGGCTGTCGGAGAAGGGCGCTACGCGCGTGATGAAAGCGATGCCGATGCCCGAGAGCGCGAACGAGATCGGCAGGATGGCGGGGTCGGCTTCGGGGGCGAGTATGCGCGTGGCGATATGGGCCACGACGAAGGCGCCGAAGATGCCAATCGGTACGCCGAGGGTCTGCATGTCGAGCGCTTGCCCCTCGTTGATTGCGAGCATCGCGAACATCAAGATGACGAGCGGCGACGCGATGAGCAGCAAGATGAGCTCTATGTTACGCCTCGTCATGCGGCATCACCGCTTCCCGATGTGCTGGGGGATGTGTCGTCGTTTTGCGTCTTCTCGCTTGAGGCGGTGCTTGCGGTGGCGGAAGCGCTTTGCCCCGAGGATTTCGAGTCGTCGGATTGCGCCTCGTCGCGCGTGCGGTCCCGCTCGTCCTCGGTCTGCTTCTTGTTCAAAACTTCCTGTTCGTATTCGGCAACGAGGCTTTCGGCAGCCTCAACGTTGTCGCAGGTGATGGAGTTCTCCGCCAGGCGATTGGCAAGGCCTGGCTGCAGGTCGTCCACGTCGATGTCGGTCGTCTTCTCGAGCGTTGAGAAACTCATCCCCGCGAACTCGCCGGGAACTCCGCGGTAAATCGCGACTTTCCCCTGGTCAATGCCGAGATATGCCGCGGTGTTGATCCAGTAGTTCAGCCCGTATGCCGCACCGCCCACAATCGCCGCGAGCAGGACGAGGACGAATGCAACGGTGATCTTCGTTTTGCGCGCCACTTTGCGGCGACGCTTCTCGGCAAAGCCCTTCACGTCGACCACGATGACGGTCACGTTGTCATGGCCGCCGGCGGCGATTGCCTCGTTTACCAGCTGCGATGCGCAGCGCTGCGGGTCTGAGACGCGATTTAAGATCGCTTCGATGTCCTGGTCGAGCACCATGCCCGAAAGCCCGTCCGAGCACAAAAGCAGGCGGTCGCCAGCGTCGACGTTGATCTCGTAGAGGTCGGCCACGGTGCGCGGGTCGCTGCCGAGCGCGCGCGTGATGACCGAGCGCTGCGGGTGGACGCGCGCTTCTTCGGGGGTGAGCTGCCCGGCCTCGATGAGGTCGGCCATAAGCGAGTGGTCGCGCGTGAGCTGCTGGATCTTCCCTTTGTGGAGCAGATACGCTCGCGAGTCGCCCACCTGCGCGATGACGAGGCGCTCGCCTTCGAGCATGGCGGCGGTGCAGGTGGTGCCCATGCCCTCGCGACCGCGCCCTTCGTGCGCCGCCTTCAGGATCGCGTGGTTCGCGGCCTGGACGGCGCGCCCGAGCTCGTTCGCGTCGGGATGCTCCGGCGCCCGCTCGGCGATGACGTTGACGGCGATTTCGGATGCAACCTCGCCTGCGGCGTGGCCGCCCATGCCGTCTGCCACTACGAACAGCGGCGGCGCCACGACGAGCGAGTCCTCGTTGTGGTCGCGCACGCAGCCGACGTCGGTTCTGCTGCCGAACGTCGCCGAAGACGCTCGGCGCCCGCGCCCGCTCGGGCGGTGCCCCCTCGAGGGGCGTTCCCCGCGTGCTGCGCGATGCGGGTCGTGATTGAATGATTGTTCGTTCTGAACTGGCATTATGCGAACCTAACGCGGATGGCGACGTCGCCGATGTTCACGACGTCGTTGTTCTTCAGGGCTACGGGCCCGGCGATGAGCTTGCCGTTGACGGCGGTTCCGTTGGTTGAGCCGAGGTCTTCGATGAACAGGTTCTGCCCCATGGGATTAAAGCATGCGTGACGTGCGGAAACGTATCCGGCTCCGATCACGATGTCGGCGCCGGGCGTGCGGCCGACCACAACCGGCCCGCGCACTGCGATGGAGACACCGCGAAGCTCCTTCGGGCCGCGCTCGATCGACAGGTTCCACGAGCGCTCCTTCTTGCGCTGTCCGCGGACGAGTCCCACGCCGGTTTTCATGATGGCGAACAGGAACAGGTACAGAAGCGCCACGAACAACAGGCGCGCGATGAGCAATACGGTGTCGATCACGATGTGCCTTTCGCGTTATCCGATCACGAATTGAAGGTTGGTGGTTCCCATGACGATGCGCTCGCCGCCCTGCAGCACCTGCGAGGTGATCTGGCGGCCGTTCACGAGCGTGCCGTTCGTGGAGCCGAGGTCGGTGAGAACCCACACGCCCGGCTGCTCGAAGCGCAGCTCAGCGTGCGTGCGGCTCGCGTTGATGTCGGGGATGACGATGTCGCAGTTGGACTCGCGGCCGATGAGCTGGCGCGCGGAGGAAAGCGGGAACGTCTTGCCGTGCGTCGTGTCGATGAGCGCGGCTCCGCCTTTCTGGGCGCGAGGCTGCTCGCGGCGCGCTGCTTCCTGCGGGAAGACTATGGTCTGGGGTGCTCCCTGCGCTGCGGCACCCGCGATTGCGGCGCCTGCGCCGGCGAAGGATTCCCCTCGGTTCATCGGGGGTTCTGCCCAGCCAGGTTCTTCCTGCGACTCGAAGGGCTGGTCGTCGTCGTAGTTGTCGTAATCGTCGTAGCCGTCATAGCCATCGTAGTCGTCGTAGTCGGAATAGCCGTCGTCTTCGGCGTAGTCGTCGTATGCGGGCTGATCGTAGCCGCCGGCGTACGGGGCGGCCTGCGGCTGAGGGGCATATCCGCCAGCGGGGGCGCCGTAGCGGTTGGTCGCCGGCGCGGCGCCGATGCCGTAGCGCGCCATCTCCTCGGCGCGGAGCTGCGCGATGAGGGGTGCGGCGACGGGCTCTGCCACCACGTCGAACTTGCCGTGGCGAAGGCCCTCGTCGACGATGAAGCGCACGAGCGGCTGCCCGTCCATGAGAAGTCCCTCTTCGGCCGCCTTTGCGGAAAGGTAGGTCTCGGTCTCGCCCGCGAGGGTGGGGTAGTAGCCGAACAGGCGTTCGTCGTCGTCGGCGTTCACGAGCACGGTGTAGAGCGTCGGAGCGTATTGCTTTCCTGCGCCGACCATCTTGTTGCGGCGCATCTGCTTTTCCGCCTTCTTGGCAATCTGCACGGGCGACAACGGCGAGTTCGCCATTTTGTCGGCTGCGCCCTCGAACGTGTCTTCCATTTTGCCTTCGAATTTGGACAGGAAGCCCATCTCATCTCCTTCGCGCGGTGTTTTCGAAGTCTCCATGTTGCCACAAAGCGGGCAAGAGGGCTCAAGCTTTACCGAATTGTCACTCAATCAGCGGATTCGCGTCGGGAAAACGCAGGGGAAGGGGAAGGCGATGGGGCGGGTGCGCGACGGCGGCGTGGGAAGGGCGCGCAGGGGGAACGGGAAGGCGGGCGGGCGTGCGGTTCTCGACGGGCGACTCGCTTCGGTATCCTCGCTTCGCGCATGCTGTGGCACGGGCGCCCGGTATCGATATAATTGGCGGCAACAAGTTTCCCGAAAGGATTGCCCATGACGCGCATCTACTCGTATTCCCAGCCCATCGATTCCGACATCGTCGACGGGTTCTGCCTTTTGCAGAAGGGCTTCACCGACCAGTTCGTCTACTACGACAAGCAAAGCGCGAACCGCTACATGGGCTTGGGACGCTGCATCGCGTTATCGCAGATGGACGACGTGGAATACGAAATCGAGGGGCCCATCGATCAGCCGCCCGTGTTCTTCTCGTTCAATCGCTTCGACGCGGAGAACCCCAAGGCGACCGACGAGCTCTTCGAAGCGTTCCCGCGCCTTCGGTTCATGCTGCCCGAAGTGGTGCTTGTGGAAAACGAGCGCGGGCGCATGTTGCAAGTGAACAGCCTCTCCCCCGTGTATCCGGGCCGCATCGCGCGTTTCGCGCGCCAGGCGGCAGGCGCTCCGCGCCGCGAGCGTGTAACGGTGCCGTTTACGTTGGAGCGCGACTCTCGCGAGCAGTGGCGATCGGAAGTGGACGCCGCGCTTTCGGCGATTCGTTCGGGGCGCGTTGGCAAGGTGGTGCTCTCGCGCAGGCAGAGGCTTCGCGCCGAGCATCCGTTCTCCTCGAAGGATTTGCTGGTCAACTTGATAGACGGCGACGCGCGCGGCACGGTGGTGCTCTACCGCTACGCCGACGTGTTCTTCTGCGGCTGCACGCCCGAGCTGCTCGTTCGCAAGCGCGGCCAGCAGCTCGAGAGCATGTGCCTGGCGGGGACGTGCCCTGCTTCCGAAGACCCTGATCGCGCTCGCGAGCTGGCAAGCGAGCTTATGGCGGACGAGAAGAACCGCGCCGAGCACGAGCACGTCGTCCACTTCATGCGCGAGGTCCTGGGGCGCATCTGTCACGACGTGCGCATCCCGTGCGATCCGCAGATCCTCTCGCTGCGCCACGTGCAGCATCTTCACACCCCGGTGAGCGCGAAGGTGCTCGAAGGCGTGAATCTGCCCGAGCTCGTGGGCGATCTGCATCCCACGCCTGCGGTGGCGGGCACGCCTGTTGGTGAGGCGAAGATGCTCATCCGCCAGATCGAGTCGTACAACCGCGGATTCTTCGCCGGCGCGTGCGGCTACATCGACGGCGCAGGTGACGGTGCATTTTCGGTCGGTCTTCGCACGGGCGTGTTCGATGGGGAAGGCGGCTGGGTGTACGCCGGGTGCGGCATCGTCGAGGGCAGCGTTGCCGACGACGAGTTCGACGAGATCGACATGAAGCTCAAGACCATCTTGAGCGCGTTCGGGGAATAGGGAGGGTTGCGGTCGTCTTCCTTGCGGCGAGAACTTGCCGAGCATGTGCCAACAATCAGACACAAAATAGAATAGCCTATTAACAGAATAATCAATATAACGCAATTCCGTTCTCCACCTGGGAATCTTCTCGTCACGTGTCTCACAATCGTCCCTATTTCGAGATATTCCCGTTTGTGTAATTCTGCATATTTGTCTATATTTCGGGAGTAGCATTATTCGAAGGGGACGATGTGCCGAAGCTCGAGGGAACAGATACGGGGAGAAGAATCTCCCTGCGCGAAGATTTCGTCATCATGGCTCTTGCCGTGATTTTGGTTGTCATCACGTCGGTCTCGCTTATGCTCGGCAAATTCCCTATCGAGCCTCATGAGGCCATTTGCATGCTGCTTGGCCAGGTGTTTCCCATCGACCAGTTTTGGACGAACCAGCAGCAGACGCTGTTCTTCAACGTCCGTCTGCCGCGTATCCTGCTTGCGCTTATGGTGGGCTGCTGCCTTGCGGCCGCGGGTGCGGCGTTCCAGGGAACCTTCCAAAACCCGCTCGTGTCGCCCGATATCCTGGGCGCGTCCCAAGGCGCGGCGCTTGGAGCCGCGATCGCCATCCTTTTGGGGGCGAGCGCGTTCGCCACAAGCCTGTTCGCGTTCTGCTTCGCTATCGCGACGGTGTTCCTCGTGCTGCTCATATCGAGCCGGGCGAAGGGGAACCGCATCCTTGTCGTGGTGCTCGCAGGCGTTATGGTGAGCTCACTGTTCCAGGCGGGCGTCTCGTTCACCAAATTGATCGCAGACCCCACCGATCAGCTTCCCGCAATTACGTATTGGCTGATGGGAAGCTTGACGAGCGCCAAGATGTCCGACGTTACGCTAGTCGCTGCCCCGATGATCATCGGGTGCGTCGTGCTGTTCGCCATGCGCTGGCGCATCAACATTCTTACCATGGGCGACGACGAGGCCGCCACGATGGGCGTGAACGCCAAGCGGATGCGCGTCGTCGTTCTGCTTGCGGCCACCCTTGTCACTGCGTCGAGCGTGGCGGTGTCGGGCATGGTGGGCTGGGTCGGCCTGGTCATTCCGCATCTGTGCCGTATGCTCGTGGGTTGCGACTATCGCAAGCTTTTGCCAGCGAGCATGCTTATGGGCGCGAGCTTCCTTCTGCTTGTGGACGACATCGCGCGCCTTGTGGCAACGTCCGAGATTCCCATCGGCATCCTGACCGCGTTCGTCGGCGCGCCATTCTTCCTCTATCTCATCACGAGGGAGCGTAAGATTTGAGTATAGATATCGAACATGTGAGCTTCTCTTACGGGAAGCATCAGGTGCTGCGCGACGTGAATGCGAGCATTCCGGACGGCGTGCTCGTGAACGTGCTTGGGCCCAACGGCGTGGGCAAGTCGACGTTGTTTCGCTGCATCCTGTGCCTGAACAGCGATTACGAGGGAGTCATTCGCGTAAACGGCAAGGACTTGCGCGATCTTTCGGTGCGCGAGCGCGCGCGAGAGATTTCCTATATCCCCCAAACCCACGCCCCTGTGTACAACTACAAGGTGCGCGACGTCGTGCTCATGAGCACGGGCGCCGACGTGGGAATATTCGGGACGCCTGGCCGCGAGCAGGTCGAGCGGGCGGAACAAGCGCTTGAGCGCATCGGCATCGGGCATTTGGCGGACCGCATGTACACCCACATTTCCGGCGGAGAGCAGCAGCTCGTTCTGATTGCCCGCGCGCTTGCCCAGAACGCGAAGACGATCGTGATGGACGAGCCTACGAGCGCGCTCGATTACGGCAACACCGTGCGCGTGCTGTCGTGCGTGAAGCAGCTTGCGCGCGAGGGTCTTTCCATCGTGCAGTCAACTCATCAGCCTGACCAGGCGTTTCTCTTTGCTGATAAGACGCTCGTGGTGTACGACGGCACCGTTGAGGCGTACGGCGACCCGAAGGATGTGATCACCGCCGAGTTGGTGGGGCGCATCTACGGTGTGGAAGTCGAGGTCAACTCACTATATGGCGACAAGGTGCGCGTATGCGTGCCTACAAGCGAAATCAGGGAAGAATAGGATTGTAGGAGGAAGAATGGAGATGACGAAGAAGCGCGGCATCGGATTCGCAATCGCGGCGACTGCGATGGCGCTCGCGCTCGCCTTCTCGCTTGCCGGATGTTCCGGTGGACAGAAGGAGTCAAGCGACCAGAAAAGCGATGCGCAGGCCGAGGCGCCGGCAACGCGCACCTTCACGGATTCGCTCGGACGGGAAGTGGAGCTTCCCGCGCAGATCGATCGCGTGGCGGCTTCCGGCCCGCTCGCACAGAACGTGCTTTTGACGATCGCTCCCGAGAAGATGGTCGGCCTTGCAACTAAAATCGCGGACGATCAGGCAAAATACCTGGGTAGCGAATATGCGTCGCTCGATGTTTTCGGTCAGATTTATGGTGGCAAGGGCGACTTCAACAAGGAAGCCGTTGCCGCAGCCGATCCGCAGGTCGTGATCGACGTGGGCGAGGCGAAAGACGGAATGAAGGACGATCTCGACACGCTGCAGGACCAGATCGGCATCCCCGTTGTCCACATCGCGTCGTCGCTTGACTCCTACGACAAGGCTTACACAATGCTCGGCGAGCTTCTGGGCACGACTGACCGCGCGAAGGAACTTGCGGATTACTGCAAGAAGGCATATGACGAGACAACTTCGGTGATGGCGAGCATTCCCGAATCGGAGCGCGCGAACGTGCTTTACTGCGTGGGCGACTCCGGCCTCAACATCATCGCGAAGGGCGCTTACCAGGGAGGCGTCGTCGACATGTGCGCCAACAATATCGGTGTCGTCGAGAAGGCGACCGGTTCGGGCACGGGCAACGAGGTCAGCTTCGAGCAGATCGCCAACTGGAACCCCGGTGTCATCCTGTTCGCCACGAACGGCAAGGATGCGGGAGACTTCTACGAGGCCGCCGGTACCGATCCGACGTGGGCTTCCCTCGAGGCTATCAAGAGCGGGTCGTACTATCAGGTACCGAAGACGCCCTACAACTGGCTGTCGAGCCCGCCGTCGGTGAACCAGGTGCTCGGCATGCAGTGGCTGCCCCGCGTGCTTTACCCGGGCAAGTTCTCCACGAGCGTGACCGACGTGGCGAAGGATTACTACAAGACGTTCTACGGTTACGACCTTACCGATGCGGACATTTCCGAGCTGATGGCTCACGCAGTTCCGACGAAGTAGGTTGCGAGCTGCTCCTTGCGAGCGGTGATGTTCGGGCCCGAGCGCTTTGCCGCCTCGGGCCCGTCTTATGTTGTGGGGAAACGTGGAATGCGATGGGCGCGCTTGAGATGCGCGGCGGATGCGCCTTGCATTCGGCGGGGTCTTGCGTGCGTCCTCATCCGGCGGGGTCGCGCGTGCGTCCTCATCCGGCGGGGTCGCGCGGCGCACGTGGCGGGCGCGGTCCCGCGCTTAGCTGGTCGCCTTGAACGCGCGGCGGATTGCCTCTTCCGCATCTTGCGTGGGACTTACGAGCGCTGGGTCGCCCCATGCGGGCGCGAACCGTTCGCGCGCCAGGTCGACCAGCACGTCGCGCACCACGATGAGCGCGTGGGGGAAGGCGGGGTTGGGACCCTCGTCGAGCAGGGCGAGCGCGCTTGTGAGCCCCTGGTTTCGTATGAGCTCGAGACGCCCGAGCTCGTCGACGACGAGCAGGCTTTGGCGTCCGTTGTGGTGGGTGCGGGCGGCGATGCGGTCGAAATGGGCGTTTACCTGCGCTATCGCATCGTCGGAGATTTCCCATCCCAGCTGCATCTGCGCGCTTTGGCTGTTCGGGTCGAACATTCCCTCGGCCTGCGCAAGGTCGCGCCTGCGGGCAAAGGTGATGCACTCACCTTGCGGCAGGAGCAGGTTGTCGATTCCGAGCTTCTCGAACCCGTTGGCGTCGCCGTGTTCTGAGGGTACCCAAACGCCGGGCGCCACGACGCCCGCGCAGGGGATGCCGTCGGCAGCGAGCTTTCGACACGTGCTCTTAAGCCAGCGCGTCTTGCCTATCTGGGTATCACCTGTCAGTATGAAAAGCACGCCGGCCTCCTCGTGTTTCCTTTTACGTCGTCGTTGGCGAAAGTATACTTCTTCAAGGTCAATCATCGGCATGCTCCGCGAAAAAATGCGGTCGCGGGGCTGTTGCGTGCGGGCGCTTTCGGGCTCGGGCGAAGGAAGGTAATGCGAGATGGCAGAGACATCTTCGGTACAGCAGGCTACGGCGCTCGTCGTTTCGGCGTTTTTCGACGAGCTTGCACGTTGGGGTGTTCGCGAGGTGGTGGTAAGCCCAGGTTCGCGCTCAACGGCGCTCGCCATGTGCGCGTACGAGCTCGGCAGGCGCGAGCCCGAGCGCATGACTGTTTATGTGGACATCGACGAGCGAAGCGCCTCGTTCTTCGCGTTGGGGTTGGCGAAGGCGTCGGGCCGCCCCGTGGCGCTTGTGTGCACCTCGGGTACGGCGCTCGCGAACTACTACCCCGCGGTGCTCGAGGCTGAGACCTCGCGCGTGCCGCTGATCGTGCTTTCGGGGGACAGGCCGCCTCACCTGCAGGGACTTGGCGCGCCGCAAACGTGCGACCAGGTGAAAGCCTACAGCGACCACGTGCGCCGCTTCATCCAGATGCCTCTTGCGGAGGACTCGCCCCGCGCGGTCGCCTTCGCGCGCCAGGTTGCTCGCGAGCTTGTCCTGGGCGCGCTTCCCGGGGGATGTCTCCCCCTCGAAGGCGATGCTGTCGCCTCGCGCGCGTGCTCGCGCATGGCGGGCCCCGTGCACGCCAACTTCCCCTTCGACGAGCCGCTGAAACCTGACTTTTCCACGCCCAGGGTCTTCTCTGCCGGGCGCAGCGCGCTTGATGGCGCGGGTGGCTTGGCGGGGGCGGCGGGCGTTGTCGGGCCCGAGGTCGCTGCGGTAAGCCGCCTTTCGGCAGCGGCGTGCGATCAGGCGAAGGCCCTTATTTGCGGGCGTCGCGCGCTGGTGCTTGCGGGCGAGGGCACTTGCGAGAGCTTGGAAGAGGCGCGCGAGGTGGCGGCGTGGGCGAAGGCGTACGGCTTGCCGCTTCTGGCTGACCCGCTTTCGGGACTGCGCTCGCTTGGCGACGAGGCGGTCATCGACAACTACGACAATGTGCTCGGGCACGACGATTTCCCCGTACCGGAGGTGGTCATCCGCTTCGGGCGTTACCCCGTATCGAAGCGCTGCGTGCAGAAGCTTGCCGCGGCGCGTCCCATTGAGATTGTCGTAGACGCAGGTGAAACCCGCGATTTCAACGCGATGACCGACCTGTTCGTCGCTTGCTCGCCGATTGATTTCGTGCGATCCTTGCTGGCGTGCGATTGCGACGCGCAGGCGAGCGCGGGCTTCCTTTCCGCGTGGCGCGAGGCGAACGCGGCCGAACGGGCGCGCATCCTTTCGGTGGAGGAAGATTCGCAGGAGAGGGCGACGGGCAACGCTGCCGACGGGGCCGAGGTTGCAGGAGGCGCCGAGCCCGAGTCCGCTGCCGTCGCTCTTCGTCCCGAAGGCGCGTACGTGCGCGAGATTCTGAAGGCGGCACCTGCGGGGTCGTGCTTGTTCTCCGCGAACTCGATGGCGATTCGCGCGATTGACACCTTCTACGTGAAAGGCGACAAGCCGCTTGCCGTGCTGTGCAACCGAGGGCTCAACGGCATCGACGGCACGGTGTCGACCGCCCTTGGCGTCGCGCAGCATTTCGAGCAGACAACCTTCCTCACTGGGGATTTCACGCTGCAGCATGACTTGGGCGGGCTTGCGCTCCAGCGCGAAACCGCCCAGGTTGCGGCCGAGCACGGCAAGCCTGCTCCGAGCATCGTCGTGGTGCTGTTGAACAATAACGGCGGCGGCATCTTCGAGATGCTCCCGCAGGCGTCAGATGAGCCGTACTTCGCGCGCCTGTTCTCGGCGCCGCAGGACGTCGATTTCTCCCACGCGGCGGCGGCCTTCAACGTGCCTTATCGCAAAGTGGGCACTCCGAGCGAGTTTTCGCAGGTCTACGGGGAGATGCTCGGGACGCCGGGCATAAGCCTCATCGAGGTGAAGCTGCCGCTTTCTGGCCTCAAGGCCCGCTATCGAGCGTACCAATAGGGTTGCGATCTGGGAAGGGCTCGCTCGCAACTGCGCTTCGCTCCAATCGGCTGGCGGCCCAGGCGAGGCTCTTCGGCAACGCCCAGTCGCTCAAACAGTCCTCGCTTCGCTGCGGAACTCGCTTTGTGGGCGCCGCCGAAGAGCCCCTCCCGCGGCTCGGCATGCCGCCTGCAAAGCGAATTCCATGGTGTCGCGGCACGAGGTCGTCTTTCATGGCTGAGAGCTTCTGGGGTGCCCCCCTCCCGAGACTCGCCGCGCCTTCCGTTATTCGTTTTCCCAAGCGGCGCGCAGGGCTGCGATCTCCTCGCCCCATCCCGAGAGCTTGTCGTTCGGGGTCTCCAGATAGAAGGGCAAATCGCGCAGCGCGGGGTGCTTCGTCACTGCCGAGAGCGCCTCGAAGCCGATGTGCCCCTCCCCGATGCGGGCATGGCGGTCCTTGTGCGCGCCGCAGGGGTTCAGGCTGTCGTTCAGGTGGATGGCGCGCAACCTGTCAAGCCCGATGACCTGGTCGAACTCGTCGATAACGCCGTCAAGATCGTTCGCGATGTCGTACCCAGCGTCCCATATGTGGCAGGTGTCAAGGCAAACTCCCACGTGGTCGGACAGTTTCACGCCATCGATGATGCGCGCGATTTCCTCGAACGTGCGTCCGACTTCGCTTCCTTTTCCCGCCATCGTCTCGAGCAAAAGCGTGGTCGTCTGGTCGGTGCGCAACACCTCGTTGAGCGCGTCGACGATCATTTCGATGCCGGTGTCGGCGCCTTGCCCTGTATGGCTTCCCGGATGCATGTTGTAAAGCTGACCAGGCGTTTCTTCCATTCGCACGAGGTCGTCCGCCAGCGTTGCACGCGCAAACTCGCGCGTTTCGGGAGTCTTCGAGCACGGGTTGAGCGTATAGGGCGCGTGCGCCAGGATGCGCGTGATGCCATGTGCCGCGGCGAACTCGTGGAACGCGGTCATGTCGGCGGGATCGATTGCCTTCGCCTTGCCCCCGCGCGGGTTGCGCGTGAAGAACTGGAACGTGTTCGCGTCAATCGAGACGGCGTCTTTCGCCATCGCCAAAAAGCCCTTCGCGACCGATAAATGACATCCGATGGTGAGCATGTGCGTCCTTTCTCCTGTTTCGACGACATTTTAGCTCGATGTGCGTAGGTTTTACCGCGGCTTGCCCGCTCGCTGCCGATACGTGGGCGAGTGCTTCCCTATAGTGCCAGTTCAGATGGGTGTGGCTTTTCCGTCCCTTTCGCTTTCGGTCGCCCTCTCGCTAAAACCTACGCACATCGAGCTAAAATATTTCAGAGACGCGGTGCAATCGATCGAATCGCCGCATCGGGACAAAAGAGGGGCGTCGAAGGTGGCAAACGAGGTTCTGAAGAAGGGCGGCGAGGTGGCGAGCGAGGTTTCGGGAGATACGCGCAGCTTCGATTTCGAGGGCATGCGCTTTGGCGTGAAGGCGTGGCGTGCTTCGGCGTCGGGCGCGAGGGAAGGCGGCTCCCCGGCGGTCCCGATCGTACTCGTTCACGGCTTCGCGCAACAGGCTTCTACCTGGGATGATACGGCGCAGTTGCTCGCAGATGCGGGTGCTGAGTGCTTCGGCTTCAAGCTTGCAGGGCATGGGGCGGGCGCCTGCTCCGCTGGCGGCGACCCCGCGGAGCGCCCTGGCTTCTTCGACCTGTGCTTCCAGGCGCGAGCGCTCCTTGCTTTTTGTAGGATCGTTGCGCGCGACGCAGGTGTGGCGCCCGTTCTGGTTGGGTACTCCATGGGCGGGCGCGTGGCGCTTCAAGCGGCGTGCCTTGCTGCGGGCGACCTGCGGGACGGCGACCAGCTCAACCGCACTGCGCTCAGAAGCTCCGCAGCCTTCGCTCTATGCGATCGAACTCGCCGCCTTGACGTGGCTGGCGCTTGCCAACGGGATGTGGCAGCGAATGCGGCGCGGATGTCCGCCGCCGCTCCCTTCTCCGCCCTCGTGCTTGAGAGCGCGGGCACGGGGCCTGTCGACGATGCCGCGCGCGAAGCGTTGCGTGAGCGCAATTTCGCCTGGGCGGCGCGCGTGCGAGGCGAAGGGGTGTCCGCTTTCATGGACTGGTGGGCGGGTCTGCCCTTGTTCGAAAGCCAGCAGCATCTTCCTGCTGACCAGCAAGAACGACTTCGGGCGGGACGCCTTGCCAATGACAAGGAATCGCTCGCGCTCTCCTTCGAGCGCGCAGGTGCCCACGCGATGCCCTCGCAGGGCGAGTCGATTCGCGCGCTTTGCGAGCTGGCTGCGAAGGGCATTCCCGTAAGCTACCTGGCGGGGGAGCTCGACGCGAAATATTGCAAGGTCGCCTCCACCCTTCAGACAGAATCCCAGGGCGCAGTTTCGTGCCGCGTTGTTCCCGCTGCTGGGCACAACATCCACCTCGAGCAGTCCGAGGCGTTCAACGCGATCCTTGGAGAAGTGGTCGAATCGTGCACTCCCAAACCCGCGGCCCCATGACATACCTCGTCGCGGTATGATATAGAAACTTGCGAAACAGGAATCATTCGAAGCGAAAACGCAGAATCAAACATTGTCAATCGCCGGCATGGCGTCGTTTTCCCCTGAGTGAGAAATCGGCGTCGTGAAGCCGATGCCTCCGTTGCGGGGCGCGCCAACTATTTTTGCGTCCTGCAACGAATCAACGATATGCCACGAAAGGACAGCTATGGATGACGTAGCTTGGAAATCCGCCAAGCAATATCGCGAAATCAAGTACGAAACCGCTGATGGGATTGCAAAAATCACCATCAATCGCCCCGAGCGGCGCAACGCGTTCACCCCGCTCACCGTGACCGAGATGTACGACGCGTTCTCCGTGGCGCGCGATGACGCGTCGATCGGCGTCATCATCTTGACCGGCGCGAACCACGGCGGTCGCCACGAAGACGAGGCGTTCTGCTCGGGCGGCGACCAGAAGATCCGCGGCAACGGTGGCTACGTGGGCGAGGACAACATCCCTCGCTTGAACGTGCTCGACCTGCAGCATCTGATCCGCGTGGTGCCCAAGCCGGTCATCGCCATGGTGAACGGCTACGCTATCGGCGGCGGGCACGTGCTGCATCTGCTGTGCGATTTGTCCATCGCTGCCGAAACTGCCAAGTTCGGCCAGACGGGCCCCAAGGTCGGCAGCTTCGACGCTGGCTACGGCGCGGGGTACCTGGCAAACGTCGTGGGTCAGAAGAAGGCGCGCGAGATTTGGTATCTCTGCCGCCAGTACTCCGCCGCGGAGGCGCTCGAGATGGGGCTGGTCAACAAGGTCGTTCCCTTCGAGGAGCTCGAGGCCGAATGCGTGTCGTGGGCGCGCGAGATGCTGCAGTTCTCGCCGACGGCGCTGCGCTTCATGAAGGCGAGCTTCAACGCGGCAACCGATGGGCTTGCGGGCATCCAGCAGCTTGCCGGCGACGCTACGCTTTTGTACTACACCACCGACGAGGCGAAGGAGGGCCGCGACGCGTTCAAGGAGAAGCGGGCGCCCGACTTCACTCAGTACCCTAAGTTTCCCTAAAGCCAAGCGACCCGATGCCCTGTGTGTCGGGTCGCTTCCCATTTCCTTTGCCCGCCCAAGTCGCTGATGCGGCGTCCGAAGAGAACAGTGGTCCGAACTCGCGATGATCAATGCGTTCGAAAGCTTGGTGAGATTGAATCCCGATGGGGTCTTCTTCACGTTCGTCGCTCGCGACGGCTCGGAGCATTCGTGTACCTATCGCCAGGCCAGGCTCACGGCGGCGGCAATCGCCCGTCGTCTGCGGAGCAAGGGGGTCGGGCGCGGCGACTGCGTCTCGGTCGACCTTCCGAACTGTCCGGAGTTCATCTTTCTCGCCCTGGCCGCGGGGTACGGGGCGTTCTCGCTCGTCGTGCTGAACAATCGCCTCACATCGGCGGAGAAGCTTTCGCGCTTGTTCGATCTGGAAAGCTCGGGCATTCGCGTGGCGTGTCGCATCGACGAAGCGCGGGCGGAAACGCTTATGGACCACGTGGCGGACGACCTTGCGGGGGTGTCGCGGCTCCAAAGCGGCAAGCGCGTCATCATGAGCGCCGAGCGCGATGCAGTTTTCGAGGCCACCCATTTTGCGGAAAGGGAATCGCACCTGTTCAGCGACAAGGAGCGGGCGCTCGTCCTCTTCACGTCGGGCACGACGGGCAAGCCGAAGGCGGTGCCGTCGACCTGGCGTATGCTCACGGCCGCCGCTGAGTCGTCCAACGCGGTGCTCTCGGTGCGGGGCCGCGGCATGTGGCAGGTGGCGCTTCCCCTGTACCATATTGGGGGCTTCGAGCAGGTGGTGCGCAGTATCACGAACCGCACGCCGTTTCGCCTCTACGCGCGCTTCGACGCGGCGCGAATCCTGAAGGACGCCGCGCGCGTCGGCTTCACCCATATCTCCGTGGTCGATAAGATGCTGCAGGACCTGCTCGCCGTCGAGGGGGGCGGCCCCGCACTGGCCGCGTATCGCTGCATCCTGCTTGGCGGCGGCGCGCTCAATCCCGCCACCATCGCCCGCGCGCACGAGGCGGGAATTCGCCTGTACGCGAGCTACGGGATGACCGAAACGTGCAGCCAGGTTGCAAACAGCCTGATAGACGAGTCGTTCACGGGCGGCATGGAACTTCTGCCCGGCTATCAGGCACGCATCGTCGAGCCCGATGGGCGCGGTTTCGGCCGCCTGGCGGTGCGCGGGCCGGGTGTGCTGTCGAACTACCTGAACGCGCGCGCTGCCTTCACCGCGGACGGCTTCTTCCTCACCGGCGATGTGGCGGCTCTCCACGAGGGCAAGATTTACGTGAAGGAGCGCACCACCGACATGTTCGTCTCGGGTGGGGAAAACGTCTATCCCGCAGAGATTGCCGACAAGCTCATGGCGATTCCCGGCGTAGCGGACGCCTACGTGTTTGGTGCCCCCGACCCCGTGTGGGGACGGCGTCCCGTGGCGTTCATCGAGCGCACGAGCGAGACGCCCGAACGTGGTAGTCGTGACCAGGCTTTCGACAGGTTTTCCCCGGTGAAGACGGCGCGCTTCGGTCGCGAGGTGATGAAACCGCAGGTAAGACGGCATGTTCCGAAGCCGCTCGCCCCCTCCCGCCCAAGCGATCGCGAGTTCGTCGCCTCCGTTCACGGCCAGCTCGAAGGCGTGCTCTCGAAGCTCTACCGCCCCAAGCAGATCTTCGTCATGGAAAGCCTGCCGCGGCAGGGCATCGGCAAGATCGATCGCGCTGCCATCGAGCGGATCTACTCGGAATGCCTCGACGTGCGCCGCGTGATTCTGCATCGCGTGCGCATCCCCTTCAAGAAGCCGTTCGTGACGGCGAAGGCGACGCTTGAGTTCCGCGAGTCGGTGATCGTGGAGGTCATCGATGCGAAAGGGCGCGTTGGCTTGGGCGAATGCGTCGCGTTTTCCTCCGACTGGTATCTTCCGGAAACGATCGAACAGGATGTTGAGGTGCTGCGCGGCACGCTTGCGCCGAAGGTGATCGGCGAGGTTTTCCTCCACCCGCGGGAAGTCTCTGCTGCCTTTGCCTCTATCCCCGGGATGGAGCGCTTCCCGCTCGCTTGCGGCGCGATCGAACCCGCGCTGTGGGACCTTTACGGCAAGATCGTGGGGAAACCCCTCGGGCGTTTGCTTAACGAGGAATACGATGTGATTGAGCGCGCGGCTCATCGCGGACGTGCGAATGGCGAGGTGAGAGGTTCGTTCGAGAAGACGCGCGAGGCTGCCGTCTCGGCGGGCGCTGTGGTCGGTATGGGCAGCGTGGAGGAAACGCTCGATTCCGTCTCGCGCTGCGTAGAG
Source organism: Ellagibacter sp. (assembly GCF_048412355.1). Lineage (NCBI taxonomy): Bacteria > Bacillati > Actinomycetota > Coriobacteriia > Eggerthellales > Eggerthellaceae > Ellagibacter > Ellagibacter sp. The sequence continues at coordinate 11,449 of NZ_DBFSAP010000035.1, read as the reverse complement.
GCGGGCTATTGCCGCGTGAAGCTCAAGGTTGCGCCTGGTAGCTTGGGTGTTGTCCGCATGATTCGCCAAAAGTACCCGCATCTATTCATCACGCTCGATGCGAACCAGAGCTTCACGGACCGCTCGATCGCCGAGCTCCGTGCGCTCGATCCGCTCAACGTCGCGTGGATTGAGGAGCCTATCGATTTGACGCCGTGCGGTGGGTCGACCGCCCGGGCATTCGCGCGGCTGGCGGCGCTGCAGAGGACCATCGCCACGCCCATCTGCCTGGACGAGTCGTTCGTGAACGAGCGCGAGGCGTACCAGGCGCTTTCGTATCCTGAGCTGCGGTGTTTTGCGGTGAAGGTCGCGAAATTCGGGGGCGTGGAGGCTGCGCTCAAATTCATCTTCGCGGCACGTTCGCGCGGGCGCGAGGTGTGGATGGGCGGCATGTACGACACGGGAATCTCAAAGCGCATGCACGCGGCGTTCCAAACGCTCGACGAGGTGGTGATGCCAGGCGACATCGGGTCGACCTCGCGCTACTTCGACGTCGATGTGACCATGCCTCCCTATACTGCCGAGCGTGGGAAAGTGACGCTGAACCGGGCAGGACACGAGTTTGGCCTGGGGTGCAGCCTGTGCCCCAAGGCGATTTCGAGCGCGCAGACCGACCGCATCGTGATCGAGTAGCGCCGGCAGGGCGTGGCTGTGGCGTGCTTTGCAGCCCGCGCATCTTCTCGCTCGCAGCCCGCGCCTCCCACCTCGACCCGCGTTCCGTCGTCGTACGCTCACCGTCGCAGCCCGTGCCCCTTCGCGCTCGTTCACCGTCCCATCTGGTCAACTTGGTGAACAAAATGGCAACAAACGCACTCTCGGATGCGGAATATGCCATACTTCAAGGTTAAAAACGTCGCTTGAAAAAAACAAAACGCGCCTTAAGGAGGCCCGCATACCCGATGTCCATAGCTGTCAGCCTGATTCTTGTCGTCTTCTTCCTTTTGATGAACGCGTTTTTCGTTATCGCGGAATTCGCCATGGTGCGCGTGCGCAAGTCGCAGATCGAACTTGCCTACGATGAGGGCAAGCGTGGCGCGAAGAACGCGAAGACCATCACCGAGAACGTCAACGCGTACCTGTCTGCCTGCCAGCTTGGAATTACGCTTGCTTCGCTTGCACTCGGCTGGTTGGGCGAGCCCGCTATCTCGGCGCTCATTCGCCCGCTGTTCGTTCTGCTCGGCCTGCCCGATGCTGTCATCTCGGTAATTGCGGTCGCAATCGGATATTTCCTCATGACGACGTTGCACGTGGTCGTGGGCGAGCTTATCCCCAAATCGTTCGCCATCTTCGCGACGGAACGCTACGCGCTTATGACGGCGACCCCGCTTCTGTGGTTCTACCGCATCACCTATCCGATTATGCTTATGTTCAATGGCATCACCAACGGCGTCGTGCGGCTGACCGGGCACGATCCGGCCAACGAACACGATGTGTACACAGGTGAAGAGATCAAGCTGCTCATCGACGAGTCCACGGAAAGCGGGCTTATCGAGCCTGAGCAAAACGAGTACGTCGACAACATCTTCGATTTGGGCGACAAGGACGCCGAGGCAATCATGACGCCGCGTATCGAGCTGACCTGCCTCGATATGGAGGACTCGCTTCAAGAGAACCGAGAGCTTGCCGAACGCTACAAGTACACGCGCTACCCGGTGTGCCAGGGGAGCAAAGACCACCTGGTCGGGTTCGTGCACGTGAAGGACCTGTTCATGATGGATGCCGACGCTTCGATGGAAGATCTGCCCATCCGCGAGTTGTACGCAGTGCCCGAGAGCATTCCCATCGCGAAGCTCTTGCAGCTGCTGCAGCGCCGCCATACCAAGATTGCCGTGGTTGTGGACGAGCACGGTGGCACGGCGGGCATCGTCACGATGAGCGACATCATGGAGCAGATCGTGGGGCGCGTCGACGACGAGTACAGCCACGGTTTGGCCGACGAGATCGTGAAGAAAGGCGACGGTCGCTACCTGATCGACGGCTCGCTTTCCATCGATGACCTGGAGGATCTGCTCGGCTTCCTTCCTGAGGAAGCGAACGAATGCGAAACGGCGGCAGGTATTTTGCTCGCCGCGTTCGACCGCATCCCCGAGGAGGGAGACACGGTGACGTTTACGGGGCGCGACGCGAAGGCGACGTTCACGGTGGTCGACATGGACCGTCACCGCGTCGATAAGATTCTCGTGCGCGTGGAGCAGATTCCCCGCGAGGATGCCGAGGAATAGGTTGCGAATTGACGGCGGTGAGACATTTCCGCCGCCGCTTTTGTATGCGAGCGAGGATGCGCTGACGCGGCCCTCAAAAGGTTCCTAGCGAATGTCCATCCCGATGAATCGCTCGGCGTTATGCCAGGTCATCTTCTCGAAATCAGCCTTGGGGAAGTCGAGTGACTCGAACATCTCGAGCTCTTGCGCGGGGTCCCACATGGGGAAGTCCGACCCGAACAGGATGCGGTCGGCGCCGTAGATTTCGCAGAGCTCCCGCGTGCGGCGACGCCCCAGAAACTTCTGCGAGCTCGACATGTCGAGGAAGCAGTTTTCGTTTTCCAAATACTCGACGGCCAGGTCGAACACCGACCAGCCGCCGAAGTGCGCCGCGTCAACGACGAGGTTCGGGAACTCGTGCAGGATGCGCTTCATTCGGCGCGGGTGCGAGAAATCGGTTCGGTAGTCGCCGCAGTGCATGACGAGCGGCATGCGGCCCTCGATCAGCTCGTAGATGCGCATGAGCCGATCGTCGTCCATGTTCACCTTTTGCGTGTCGGGATGGAGCTTCATCCCTCGAAGTCCCAGGCCAATCGCACGTTCGATTTCGGCCTCCGGGTTGGGGTAGTCCTGGTGCATTGCCATGAAGCCGACGAAGTTGGGATGTTTTTCGCATTCTGCCGCGATGAAGTCGTTGATGGACTCGACGTTGGAGGGTTTCGTCGCAACCGAATAGATGATGTGATGCGTGATGGGCGAGCCCTCCGCAGCGGTGAGCATTGCGGGGATGGACCCCTCCTTGAACATGGGGTACTGGTAGAAGTCGCCCACGCTTTCAGCGGCGCGGAGCGCGATTTTCTCGGGATATACGTGGACGTGAGCATCGACGACGGTCATGGGGCGGAATCTTCTTTCTAGCTTCTTCTCTGGGTGCTTGTTTGATTGTCCAACTTCTGGGTGCTTCTGTCTTCGGTTGTTTTTGCGGAAGCAAGGCGTTCGGCGGCTTCGTGGGCCCGTGCGGCAGCGGCGGCGGCCCGAGCGGATGCGGCAGCGGCTTTGGCAGATGCTGCGACCTGGGCTTTCTCTGCGGCTTCGTGCGCTCGCGCGGCTGCCTCGTGGGCGCGGGCTGCAGTGCCTGCTGCCTTTGCCGCCGCAGCGTCGCTAGCGGCTTCGGCGGCGGCACCCGCGGCGCTGCGAGCGGAGGAGGCGGTCTTGGCTGCGAACTTGCCGGCGTCGATCGCGTGGGCGGCCACGTCGGCGGCTGCGTAGGCGGCGCTGTCCGCGGCGCTCGCTACGGCAAGGGCCGCGTCCGAGACAGCAGAACTTGCCGCCTGCGGAGCGCAAGCGGGCGCTTTCTCAGCTTCTACCTGGGAATTCTCTGCACCCTTTGCGCTTAAGATGAGCATCTGCAAGCGGTTCTCGATGTTCGCGAAACTGACGTCGGGGTCGTAATCGAGCGGCAAGATGTTCGCCTGGGGGTAGAGCTCCTTCAGGCGTTTGGCGATGCCGCGCCCGACGACGTGATTCGGTAAGCACCCGAACGGTTGCAGAATCAAAAACGACGTGCAGCCGTGGGCGGCGTGGTGCAAGATCTCGCCGGGGATGAGCACGCCTTCGCCCGCGTCGAACGTGTGGTGGATGATGGGATCGCTCGCGCGTACCAGATCGGGCATGCGACAGGGTGGCTCGTAGAGCGGGTGCGCGCACGCGATGCTGTCGCACACGTTGTGGGCCACGTCGAACACATTGTCGGCGACCGCGTGCCATGCCTTCTCCTTGAGGGGGCGCGTGACGCGGTACTCCTTTTCCTGTGCATGCTGGTAGAAGTACGTCTTCCTGATGACGTCGGTCATGCGAGCCTCGATGACCTCGAGTCCGTTGTGCTCCAGGTACAGCTCGACGTCGTGGTTGGCGCCAGGGTGGAAGTTCAGCAGATACTCGCCAACGATGAGCACCTGCGGCTTGCGGTGGGTGCGGTCGTAAGGAACCTTCTTTATCACATCGATGGCCTGGGAAAATCCACGTTTAAGGGAGCGAAGCGACTTGCCGCGCAAACCCTCCATCAGCAAATCGAGCGCCTCGTCGAAGGCGCGGTCGGCAGCTCCCGGCTCGGTCTCGTAGGGGCGCATCTTGCGCAGCAGCTCCTCGAGCGCATCGATCATCGGCAGCGTGAAGGCGACTTTCAATGCCGAGCTCACGTTCATCTTGAACCCAGGGTGCACGTTGTGGAAGTCGACGTCGTCGTTCGTGATGATAGGGACTTGCGGATAACCGGCGTCGTCGAGCGCCTTGCGCAGGAGCGCCTCGTAGTGCGTGAGGCGGCAGTCGCCAATGTACTTGCCGGTGCCGACAGCGACCTTGTCGGGGTCGTACTTCCCACTGCGAAGCGCGGCGAGTGCTTCGCCGATGACGATTTGCGCGGGGAAGCAGATGTCGTTGTGCACGTATTGTTTACCCAGGCGGATGGCCTCCTCACGCCCGATTTCAAGCGGGATGGTTCGCAGCCCCTGGCTCTCGAAGGCGACCGCCATCAGACGGCAGAACGCATGCGAGGTGTTCGGGATGAGCACCACCTTGTCCTGACGGTCGGCTTTCGTGAACTTCTGCGGATAGGGATCGGGCAGCTCGCGAGCGCGCTTTCTCGTTTGTGGAGCGGGGGTCGCGGTAGCTTGCGTGGTTGTCGGGGCGCTCGCGGAGGGGGTGACGGGGGCGTCGCTCGATGAGACTTCCGCGGCAGCAGCCATGGAGGTCGCGGGCGGCGCGGCAACATCCCGATCGCTCGCCTTCTCGTTCTCGGCCTTTTTCCTGCGCAGGCGGATTGTCTCGATGAACGAACGCACGCGGATGCGCAGCGGCCCTTGGATGTCGCTCTCATCGACCTTCAGGATGAGGGGCGCTTTGGGCCCGGCGAGATGCATGAGGCGGATGATCTCGTCGGAGAGGTAGGCGTCGTGGCCGCAGCCGAAGCTCACGAGCTGGACGTATTCCAGATTCGGGCTTCCCGCAGCGATCACAGCGGAGCCCAGCATGCGCGCGTGGAAGTTGTTCACCACGTCGAGGCGGCTTCTCGAAAGGTCGACCTCGTTCACGTGGGGCACAGCATCGGCGCAGATCACGGGGATGCCAAGCTCGGTGAAGGCGCGCGGCAGCTCGTGGTTGACCAAGTCGTCGTTCTGATACGGCCTGCTTGCGAGCACGACGGCGAAGGAGCCTTCGCGTTCCACCTGGTCGCAAATGCGCTCGCCTTCCCGCGCAAGCTCGGCCTTGAATGTTTTCTGCGCAGCGTCGGCCGCATCGATTGCCTGACGTATGCTTGCGGTGTCGAGGGAGAACTCGCGTGTGAGGTACTCGGTGAGCTGGCGGTCGCGGTCTTTCTGCGAGAGCCAGTGGAACAGCGGCGCGTCGAAGGGGATGCCGAAGCGCTTCTCGGGGTTGTCCGAATTGCGCATGACGATGGGGTAGCCCTTCACCACCGCGCACATCGACTGGCTCGTTTTCGAGGTGTTTTCCGAGGTCACCGTTGTGACTGAGGGCATGAAGATGCGGTCGACCCCCTGGTCGGCCAAATCGCGCACGTGCCCGTGGACAAGTTTAGCGGGGAAGCACACGGTGTCTGAGGACACGGCCGAGAGCCCGCGCTCGTACATGGCGCGCGTGCTCGGGCGCGACAGTTTCACCGTGAAGCCGAGCGAGCGGAACAGCGTCGTCCAGAAGGGGGCGTATTCCCACATCGAGAGGACGCGGGGCATGCCGATGACGGTGTCTTGCGGCGCAGGGCCGGGCGCGCAGGGCCAGTCGCGGAAGAGGAGCTTCTCGCGGACGTCGAACAGGTTCGGCACGCTGTCGACGGCGGCGGCGATGCGTTTAACCTGTTCGCGGATGGATTTATCCTTCGGGTCGCCCACCACCTCGCCGCGCGGGCAGCGGTTGCCTGTCACCCATGAGTCGCCGTTCGCGAAGGTGATGCGCGTGCGGTTGCAGTGGTTCGCGCAGAAGGGGCAGATGAGGTTAGACTCCTGCGTATACGAGAAGGCGTCGAGCGCATCGAGGGAGAAGGCGCTCGCGCGTGCGGGCTCGCGCCCCTCGCTGATTGCGTTCTCGTTGGTCGCGTTCGCGTTCTTCAAGCTTGCCGCGACCTCGCTCCCCTCGCGGCGGGCACCTTCCAGATGCTCCTGCGTGAGCAGCGCGATGCCGATAGCACCCATGAGCCCCGGGTAGGGCGCGCGCGTGACCTCGCGCCCGATGTGCTGCTCGAGCGCGCGCAGCACGGCGTCGTTTAAGAACGTGCCGCCCTGCACGACGACCTTCTTGCCGAGGCTTTCGAGATTCGATACGCGGATGACCTTGGTGAACGCGTTCTCGATGATCGAGCGGCACAGGCCTGCCATGATGTCGGCGGGCGTTTTCCCGCAGCGCTGTTCGGACACGATGCTGCTCGTCATGAACACGGTGCAGCGGCTGCCGAGCACGGCGGGGTTTGTCGAGGAGAATGCGGCCTGCGCGATGCCTTCCACGGGGATGTTAAGTGAGGACGCGAAGTTTTCAAGAAACGATCCGCAGCCCGATGAGCAGGCCTCGTTTACGACGATGTCGGTGATGATGCCGCCATCGAGCCAAAGGGCCTTCATGTCCTGCCCGCCGATGTCCAAAACGAAGCTCGCGTCGGGCACGCACGCTTCCGCCGCGCGGGCATGCGCCACGGTCTCGACCGTGTGGTAATCGGCGCCGAAGGCTTTCGCGAACATGAGCTCGCCGTAGCCAGTGGTTCCCACGCCCAGGATGTCGAGCGTGGCACCCGCTGCGCGATAGCGGTCGCGCAGTGCGATGAGCGCCGCACGTGCGACGTCGAGAGGCTCGCCCTCGTTGGGAGCGTAAAACGAGTCGACAAGCTTCCCATCGGGGGAAACGAGTGCGAATTTGGTAGTGGTGGAGCCTGAATCGATACCCAGGTAGGCGCGCACCGTCGAACCAGGGGCTGGGTCGGGTGGCGTTTGCGGGGCGAGTGCATGCGAGGCTTCCCACGCGGTGCGCTCTTCGGGCGATGCGAAATAAGCCGTTCCGCGCGTGCTGGGGGCGGGGCTCGCCGCGGCCTTGTCGAGAGCGTCGGCGGCATCGAGGAGGTTTGCGACGAGGCAGTTCTCGTTATCCGCGAACAGCTCGTCGGCTGCGAGGGCAGCACCCAAGGCGACGATGGTCTCCGGGTTTTGGGGAATCACGATGTCGTCGTCGGCAAGCTCCAGGCGCTCGGCGAACACGCGCACGAGCGTTGGGTTGAAGGTTAGCGGGCCGCCTTCGAAGATGACGGGCGGATGGATGTCGAGGCCCTGCGCCAAGCCGCCGATCGTCTGCTTCGCGATGGCATGAAACGACGACAGTGCCAGGTCCTCCTTCGAAACTCCCTGGTTGAGCAGGGGCTGGATGTCGGTCTTCGCGTAAACGCCGCAGCGGCCCGATACCTGGTGGACCGATTGCCCGCGCGCGGCGAGCTCGTCGAACTGCTCGACAGGCACTTTCAGAAGCGCGGCCATCTCGTCGATGAAGGCGCCCGTGCCGCCGGCGCACGAGCCGTTCATGCGCATGTCGGCCACGGTGGTGGCACCCGATTTCTCGTCGCGCTCGAAGAACACCATCTTCGCATCCTGGCCGCCGAGCTCGATCGCGCAGCACACGTTCTCGTGGTCGCGGCGCACGGCGAGCGAGTTCGCCACGACTTCCTGCACGAAGGGCACGCCGAGGGCGTCGGCGATGGTAGTGCCGCCTGACCCGCATGCTACCAGGCGAAACGAGCACCCGGGGAATTCTTTTGCCATCGTGCGCAGGAGGGTGGCGACCGTTTCCACCTGATGCGCGTTGTGGCGCACGTAGCGCGAGAAGAGCACGCGCTGCGCGAGCGGGTCGAACACCACGGCTTTCGCAGTGGTGGATCCGACGTCGATTCCCAAATGGTAAGTGCTAGCTATCATTGATTCCCACGTTTCACAAGGTCGGCGTAGAGCGACATGGTTTGGAAGCGTTCGCTCATAAACTCGTCGCTGTAGTTCTCTGCAAAGTATGACTGAAGCGGCGTCTCGATGGGGTTGCCATTTTGCCGTTCGTACCAGTAATTGAAGCTGAGGATGGTCATTACGATGTTCGCGATCATGTACGCGCAGAGGATGGCCGTGAGTGGCTTGCGGACGCTTTTCGGGATGTCCTCGATGATGCGCAGCATGGGCGGCAGGCCGATCCGCATCCAGGCGAGGCCAGCGAACCCCCAGACGATCGCGATGCCGAGGCAGGTGTGTCCTCCCAGGTTAAAGGGCTGGTCGGCGTAGCTCCACGCGACGATTCCGAAGAACGTCTCCCAAAACCAGCCTGCGATGAACTCGAAGCCCGCGCCGACGAAGCCCGCACAGATTCCCATGGCGAGCGCGCTTTTATCGCGCAGGTTCCACAGCGCCATGGTGATGAGCATGCCGCCGACACCGTAGATCGGGGAAAACGGGCCCCAGACCAGGCCCGCGCGATCTTTCCAGATGCCGTCGATGGGGTAGCTCACGATGGTCTCGACGACGAGTCCGATGACGCTGCAGATGACGAAGATCCAGAAGAGGTGGAAGAAGGTGAGCTTTTCGGGGAGGGGCTTGGCGCGGCGTACCATGCGATGGGAGGGAAGCGCGTGGACGTGTGGACGCGCGGAACCGTCCGTATTGCGATGGTTCGCATCGGCCATTCGCCCCTGCTCCTTTCCCCAGATAGATGACTTGCTCGCATTATTCCGTAGAGACACTATTATATGCTCCCCACTTGTGGCGAAACGAAATAATTCGAGAAAGGTTGCGGAAGGGTTGCCGAGAGTTGCATGTGGTGGTTTTGTGACGCGAGATTTAATTCTTGCCTTGTGTGACCCACAAGGGTAATATTCTTTCTTGTAGCTTTTCCCACTGCGGAAAGCGCCTAACATACATTGCGGGGTGGAGCAGTCTGGTCAGCTCGTCGGGCTCATAACCCGAAGGTCGGTGGTTCAAATCCGCCCCCCGCGACCATGAATTATCAGGTCGGAAGCATAAAAGCTTCCGACCTTTTTGTTTGTCTAGGGACGCTCGACGAGCCGACTCAAGGCGAACGCTACTCTAAAGGAAGGCCGCCCGCTGCCTGAATGCCGGGAACAGCCGGGATGGTGGCGAATCCGGCCTCAAGCTCTTCGTCGGTCGGGATGTGGTCCTCCATCTTTCCGCTGATGAAGGCGTCATAAGCCATCATGTCGAAATAACCCGTTCCCGTAAGGCCGAACAGGATCGTCTTCGCTTCGCCCGTTTCCTTGCATTTCAGAGCCTCGTCGATGGCCACCTTGATGGCATGCGAACTCTCCGGTGCGGGCAGGATGGTTTCGAGTTTCGCGAACTGCACGCCCGCCTGGAAGACCTCCGTCTGCTTGACGCTAACCGCACGCGCGTAGCCGTCGTGCACCAGCTTGGAAACAATGGGGCTCATGCCGTGATAGCGCAGGCCGCCGGCATGATCGGCCGAGGGGATGAACCCGTTGCCGAGCGTGTACATCTTGCACAGCGGGCACGTTTGACCGGTGTCCGCGAAGTCGTAGGCGTAGCGACCGCGCGTCATGGACGGGCAGCTTGCAGGCTCAACGCAGATGAAATCGGTGTCGGGCTTCGTGCCGTCGAGCTTGTCTTTCATGAAGGCGCCCATCAAACCGCCCACATTGCTTCCGCCGCCTGCGCAGCCAATGACGACATCGGGATATTCGCCCAGTTCTTCCAAAGCTGCCTTCGATTCCAAACCGATGATCGACTGATGAAGCACCACCTGGTTCAAAACACTGCCAAGCTGATAGCGGCCGCGGTTCTCGGGCACATGAAGTGCCTTTTCAACCGCCTCGGAAATCGCGGCTCCAAGGGAGCCCGTGCATGTCGGATCATCGGCGAGCATCTTGCGCCCGATCTTGGTCGTGTCGGAAGGAGACGGAGTGACATTGGCGCCGAAAGTCTGCATGATGTTGCGGCGAAACGGCTTCTGCTCGTATGAGCACTTGACCATGAATACCTCGCAGTCAAGTCCGAAGTGCGCGGCGGCCTCGGAAAGAGCGGTACCCCACTGACCGGCTCCCGTCTCGGTTGTGATGGTGCTCAGCCCCTGTTGAGCCCCGTAATACGCCTGAGCGAGGGCGGAATTGAGTTTATGCGAGCCCGAGGTGTTGTTGCCTTCGAACTTGTAGAAGATTTTGGCGGGCGTCCCCAAAGCACGTTCCAGGTTGTAAGCGCGACACAGCGGAGACGGGCGATACACCTTGTACATCTCTCGTATACCTTCGGGGATGTCTATATAGCGCGTGTCGTCGTCAAGCTCCTGGCGCACCAGCTCGTCGCAGAACACGGGGCGGATGTCCTCGAACGTGGCCGCCTTTCCGTTCGGAAGACGCATAGGTTCGGGCTTTTCGGGCATGTCGGCGCGAACATTGTAGTACTGAGTCGGAATCTGGTCTTCCCTTAGGTATAAGCGATAGGGCTCGTTCCTTTCTTTGCCCGCTTCGGGCGTGAAACCCAAATCAGTCGCCGCCGAAACAGCGTCTTCGATAGGGGTGTCGATGTTCTTCTGGTCGTTCATGGTCTCGTCCTTTCGAGATACGTGCGGGCTGCCCCGCGGGATACGGTCGGGCGCCGGCTTGGCCTTTGCCAGCGCTCAGCGATGGATTCGCATGTCCGCATCTCCAAGAACGAAAAAGCCCGTCCTTGACGAAGCGAAACATGCTTCTCAAGGACGGGCTTTCAAAACGATTCGATGATCAGAAATCAGAAAACTCGCGGTGCCACCTTGATTCACCCTTGCGGGCGCACTTTTTGGATGCCATCACATCCGTGGACTCTGACGCGGTCCTTGCGTCGCAGCTTATTAACTGCGCCCTCAGCGGCCCATTGTGGCGACTTGCTACTGCCGGATCTCAGCACCCCGAACTCTCTGTAAGCGCTTTTGTCGCTTTTACTCCCGCTTCAACGGTTTAGGTGTCTTTGGTTGTCAACCTGGGCGCATTCTAAACCGAACGAAACAAGCGCGTCAAGCGGGTTTTCAAACTCGTGCGAGTTAAGTTTTGCGGGAAAAGCCGACCGGAAGCCTTGCCGGTGCGACGGGGATCGGGGCGCCGTCGGCGCTGCGGATGACCGCATTCTAGCACGACCTGGCGCGGAAGCGCGCGTTGGACCTCATCGCCCAGGTGG
>NZ_DBFSAP010000034.1:0-45917 GCF_048412355.1 Ellagibacter sp. | reverse complement strand
GCGGCCGCGAACCGTAACCATGGTTCTGGCGGTGGGTCGAGCAGCGGCGGTGGCTCCAGCAGTGGCGGTAGTTACTCAGGCAACGGAGTTGACGTTCCCTCGCACGGTTCGGTTGTCGATTACGCCATGTCGCGCATCGGTTGTCCGTACATATGGGCCGCTGAAGGCCCGAACGCGTTCGACTGCTCCGGACTCGTGCGCTGGGCTTATCTGCAGGTTGGTATTTCCCTTCCGCACCAAAGCGAGTCGCTATATAACTGCGCTTCCTGGCGCGGCCCCGTCTCTGAAGCACGCCCGGGCGATGTCCTTTGGCGTCACGGACATGTAGGTATCGCGGTAAACTACGGAGGAACTCATTACGTACATGCCCCTACGGAAGGAGCGTACGTACGCGACACGGATGACCTTTCGTGGTCGAGATTCACTCATTCATTGAGGTTCTAAGTTCCTCTCTATAAGATGCGCTCAACGCCCCCGTTTCTTCAAGGAGAAACGGGGGCGTTTTTTATGCTACAAAGGCAATAGCCGCATTAACAGGCTGGGAAAGCGTAGATTTATAGCATTAGGGCACGCACCTTGGTTCCCCTGCTCGCCTTCTCTGTGGCAAATTGGGATGACCTCATCTCCTGCAGAACGGGAAGCGCTCATCACATTTTGCCTCATAAACAAAAACGGCCCGCTGTCTGCACAGGGGCCGTTTCGCTCAATTGGCACTGAAGGCGCGCTACACGTCGAGATCCATGTAGGTATCGAATTCCTTCTCGATTTCCTCGGAAGGCTTCTTTGTGAGCAGCGAGACCACCACGATGGCGATGCAGGCGAACACGAATGCCGGCAAGAGCTCGTAGACGCCGAACCAACCGCCGAGGGGTTTCACCAGGTTATGCCACGCGAAGACCGACGCAGCGCCGACGAGCATGCCGGCGATACCGCCTTGCAGCGTCGTGCGCTTCCAGTACAGGGAGAACAACACGAGGGGGCCGAACGACGCACCGAAGCCCGCCCACGCGTAGGACACAACGTTGAAGATAGACGAGTTGGAGTCCATCGCGATGAAGATGCCGAACAAAAGCACGGCTGCCAAGGTGAAGCGGGCGACGATCATGACCTGGCGATCGGTCGCGTCGCGCTTGATCAGACCCTTGAAGATGTTCGTCGCGACCGCCGAACCGGAAATGAGCAGATAGGAAGACGAGGAGCTCATCGCCGCAGCGAAGATGCCCGAAACGACGAGGCCGCAGGCGAAGGACGGCAGAATCATGCGCGAGAGCACGACGAAGACGTTTTCCGCGGCAGACTGCGTGAGGAACTCCGTCGGGATGACGGCGCGCCCGATAAGGCCGATGCACACCGCACTCGAAAGCGACACCACAAGCCAGATCATCGCGATGATGCGGGACTTCTTGATTTCATCGGAATGACGCACGCTCATGAAGCGCACGAGCACCTGGGGCATACCGAAGTATCCCAGGCCCCACGCGAGACCCGACACGATGGTAATCAGCCCGTACTCCCCTGCCGCTCCGAACAGCGGCGCGCCGTTCTCGATGACTTGGTTGCCCGCCGCGTCGAGAATAGGGGTTGCAATCTGCGTACCCGAAAGGAATCCGGGAATATCCTGCAGGAAAGCGACCGTGTTCTCGACGCCGCCCGCCTGCGCGACGCTGCCGATGAACACCGTGGCGAGCGCGAAGAACATGAGCGTGCCCTGGATGAGGTCGGTCGTGCAGACGGAGAGATATCCGCCGACGAACGTGTAGAGGAACACGATGATGGCACCGAGCACCATCATCGTCGCGTAGTCGAGCCCGAAGAGCGTCGAGAACAGCTTACCGCAAGTCACAAAGCAGCTTCCCGTGTAAATCGAGAAGAAGACGAGCGTGATGATGGCCGCAATCGTCATGAGGATATGCTTGTTGTCGTGGAAGCGGTTCGAGAAGAAGTCGGGGACGGTGATGGAGTTGTTCGCCACTTCGGAGTACTTGCGCAGACGCTTCGCCACGAACTTCCAATTGAGATACGTGCCGATCGCAAGGCCGATTGCCGTCCACATGGCGTCCGACGCGCCCGTGAAGTACGCGACGCCGGGAAGGCCCATGAGCAGCCATCCGGACATGTCCGACGCTTCCGCGGAAAGCGCCGTGAGCCACGGGCCGAGCCCGCGACCGCCGAGGAAGTACGCCTCGCTTGAGGCGTTCGACTTCTTCGCATAGACGAAGCCGACGAGCACAACGACGATGAAGTACAGAAGCATCGCCAGGAGTACCCAAAAATCACCAGTAACCATTTTCATCCCTCTCGATAGTCGAATAGGCGAATTATACGGCATACTTTTCCCGACTAAAGTAATATTTCGGTCGCTGTGTGAACGATTCACGAAACGGCGGCCCTTTCGCTTTCTTTAGTTAAGAGCACGAAAGGGTGTTTGAGTGGTGTCGATACCTGCGATACGCGAGGATGCCGAGGATTTCTCGCAATTGAAACTTGTCGCATCGCGCGTGCAAACGTAATATCAAGGGCGGCAAGATTCGCGGCGTATCGCACGTTTCGCCGCACACGGCAAAGGATGAGAAATGGCTGCATTCGAACAAATGGATCGCGCGGAGCTCCAAAGCGAGCTCGATCGATTGAAAGAAGAGTACGCGCAGTTCAAAGCAAAGGGTCTTTCACTCAATATGGCTCGCGGCAAACCGAGCGCAGAGCAGCTCGATTTGAGCCTGCCCCTGCTCTCCTGCATTTCAAGCGCGCAGGATTGCATCGCCGAGGACGGCACCGACTGTCGCAACTACGGCGTGCTCGACGGTCTTCCCGAGGCGAAGCGCCTGATGGCAGCGATGCTCGATGATGTACCGGAAAATGTGATCGTCGGCGGAAACTCGAGCCTGACGCTCATGGGCAATGCCGTCGCTCGATGCCTCGACTTCGGCACACTCGGCAGCAAACCCTGGGCGCAGTACCCCGGCATCAAATGGATTTGCCCCGTTCCCGGTTACGACCGCCACTTCGGCATCACGGAATCGTTCGGCATCGAGATGATTCCCGTGAAGATGGACGAAAACGGCCCCGATATGGATGAGATCGAGAGAATTGTCGCCAAGGACGAGACTGTGAAGGGCATCTGGTGCGTCCCCAAGTACTCCAACCCTGGGGGCGTCACCTATTCCAAGGAAGTCGTTCGTCGCTTGGCGGCCATGCCCTGCGCTGCTGACGATTTCCGCATCTTCTGGGACAACGCCTACAGCGTCCATCACCTGAACCCGTTCAAGGCCGACCAGGACCAACTCCTCGACATCGCCGAGGCATGCCGCGAGGCGGGCAACCCCGACCGTTACTTCAAGTTCGCGTCTACGTCGAAGGTCACGCTTCCCGGAGCCGGCATCTCTGCCATCGCCGCGAGCCCCGACAATATCGCTGAGATCAAGAAGCGCATGGCCACGACCGTCATCAGCTACGATAAGCTCAACCAGCTTCGCCATGTGAGGTTTTTGAAGAACGCCGACGGCATCGCTGCCCACATGGAGAAGCATGCCGATATCCTGCGCCCGAAGTTCACGCTCGTCGAAAACGAGCTCACCATGGGCCTTTCCGAAGTCGGCGGATGCACATGGACCAAGCCGCGCGGCGGATACTTCGTGTCCTTCGATGCACCTGAGGGGTGTGCAAAGCGCATCGTGCAGCTCGCGAAGGAAGCAGGCGTCACGATGACAGACGCTGGCGCGACCTGGCCGTACAAGCACGACCCCTACGACAGCAACATTCGCATCGCGCCCACGCTTCCCCCGCTCTACGAGCTTCGCGAGGCGCTCAATGTGTTCGTCTGCTGCGTGAAGATCGCTTACGCGGAGAAGCTGCTCGCGTAGCGCGCAAGTATCTCCCCTTCGATTGTCGGAAGGTCAGCTGCGGAAAAGGTGTAGTTCACCTGCTGCGGCTGGCCTTCTTTGGTATCGTCGGGCTGCTCCACGCGCACGAATGCGAACTCCGTGGATGCATAGCCTTGCATGAGCAGGGCATACGCGTAGCAAAGCGCCTGAAGTCGATGCTTTTCGTGCAACTGTGCCGGCGTTTCCCCTGGCGACCCGCCTGTTTTATAGTCTACGACGAGCGCTGTGCGACCGTCTTCCCCATCGGCGAGAAGGTCGATTTCCCCCTCCATGAAAGGCGCGTCGGCTCCGTGCCCCACGCGCACGAAGAAGGGAACTTCCGCGCGAAGGCGGGAAAATGTCACGACGCGTGCCGCAAGATCGCTTTTAAACCATCGCGCAAGCGCTTCGGTGAGGCGAATGCGCTGCAAGTCGGAAAGCCCACAATGGCGAGCGAGCGCATCAACGTGCGATTTGTCGGGGCAGACGAGGGCGGCGTTCTCGGTATGGGTGCATACTGCCTGCTGGGCAAGCCTGTGGAAGGCGGTGCCCAAGTCCGTCGCCTTGTCGGCGTCTCCCGAAAGCGAAGCTCGAATCGCGGTCCACGCCGTCTCGTCCGCCTCCGAAAAACCAGGCTCTTCGACGGGCGGCACTTTCGGCAATGCGAACTCTTCCTCGGGCGAGCTGACTTCAGCCTTGCCCGATGAGCTGTGAGCGATCGACGAATAGCTGAACACATCGGCACGGGACGCAGGCCACGCCTGTGCCGACAGCTCACAGTAGGGCAAGACCTCGGGAACCGCGATAGCTTGACGCGCTAAGTTGGATCCGTCCTCAAGCGAGCACACTTCTTCTTCTTCTTGATTTGCCGCTTCATCGTTGTCTTCGGCGCCGACGCCTTCGGAATCACAGGGTTCTTCCGACTCAACAGCCAAGTCGATACGCTCAACGCGCGCAGGAGACTCGCCGCCAAAATCGAGAAGAGTCACGCCTGGCTCGAAGGCATTCCCCTCCCCGCACAGGGCGGACTCCACACTTCCCCATACGCTCTTTGCAAGGCCTGTCGGGTCGTCCTTTGTCGTCTTCCCGGCAATTGCGCAAATGATCGCTTCCTTTGCGCGGGTGAGCGCGACATAGAGAAGCCGACGCGTTTCCTCGGTTTCACCGAGATACTCATGCTGGCGAATCGCGCAGCGAACCTCCACGGGGCTGTGGTCGCCAGGGTTCTCGATCAGCTGCTGGTAGAACTCGTCGCCTTCGCTTCCCTCGAAAGGGTCCACCGACGTGCATTTCGCGATGAGCTGCGACTGCTTCGCGGTTAAGCGCGTTGCCGTCGCTCCCGCATCGAGCGAGAGGTAGGTTTTGCCATTGAGCGTGGTCCGCACCATTCGCGATGAGCGCACCTCGTCGGAGCGCAGCTCGGCCACCGCGACGATGGGGAATTCGAGGCCCTTGCTTGCGTGGACGGTCATGATGCGAACGAAATCGCCTGACTTCGAAGAAAGCGATCCCGGAGCCTCTTTCGCAATCTCGATATGCGCACGCAACTCGACTGCGGTCTGAGCGGGACCCGACCCTTTCTTGCGCTCGATATCGCGAGCAAGGCGGCATGCCTTGTAGACGTTTGCCGCGCGCGCAAGCCCTTCGGCGCCTTCGTCCTCGAGCCGGCGTAGCCAGCCAGAATCGACGAGAACGCCTTCCATAACCTCAGAGAGGGACTCGAGCCTCACACGGGATGCTGCCTTTTTCAGCGTTCTTACCGCAGCGCGGAGACCAGGCGCAAGCGATGCCTCGTCTTCAGCGGCGGCGCACACCGAGACACCGGAATCGAGCGAACGGCGGCGGGGAATGCCCCGCAGCTCGTCGAGGCCCGTCGAAAGGTCGATGAAGTCGTCTGCAGTGAGTGCGAAGATCTCACTCGAGAGCACCTCGAAAAGGGCTTCGGTATCTTTAGGGTTCGCAATGACCTCGGCGAGCCGCACCGCAAGGCGCACTTCCGGCGCGCGGCCGAATATGGATCCCCCTGAGACCACGCAGGAAAGACCCTGTTCGCGTATAGCGTCAGCATAAATGTCGGCACACCGCATGCTGCCAAGCAAGACCACCATGTCGCCCGCCGAATGACCCTCGTCGACAAGCTTCGCAAAACGTTGTGCGATCCGCTGCGCAACCGCGGCGCGCGCTGCGTCCGAGGCAACGCCTCGGGGATAGGTGGTGAGCTGCACCTCGATGCGCGGATCGGACCCCTGGTAGGGGCATTCGATGCGACCAGAATCGCGCGACGCGGAAAGCGACATAAACGAGCGTCCGAACACACTCGGCTGACTGAACACGCAGTCGACGAATGCGAGCACGTCACCATGGCTTCTGAAATTATCGGCAAGCTCTATAAGGCCTGCTTCGTTAGTGCTTGCCACCGATGCAAGGTGCCTATCGTAGACCGAGACGTCCGCCCCGCGGAAACGATAGATGCTCTGCTGCGCATCGCCAACCGTGCACAGGCGCTCGAAGTTCTTGCCCGCCATGCGCTTGATCATGTTCACCTGCAACTGATCGGTGTCTTGGAACTCGTCGACCATGATCAGCTTGAAGCGGTCAGCGTACTCGGCAGCGATTTCGGGGTGCTCGCTGAACATGCGCGACGCCATCGTGAGCAGGTCATCGTTGTCGAGCACGCCCGCCTCACGCTTGCGCCGGCGATACGCATCGAAGACACGACCTGATAAGTCGATCACCTCGCGCATACGCGGCTCGGCGAGGGCAAGGCGAGCTTCCATCATCAAGGAGAGATACCCTTGCGCCGCTTCGGTTGCGTACTCTTTGTATTCAGGCGTGCCGAACGCACGACTGGGAACCGGAAATGCGTTGAATAGCTCTAAGACCTGCTCAGGCGATGGTTCCGCACCCTGCTCCTGCGCGTCCTCGAGCCCCTCGAGCGCACGGGCCGTACCGTCGAGGAACGCATCACGGGTCTTTCCCGGCTTTTGGGCCTCGCACACCGCCGTGATATCGCCCGCCAAAGACGCCATGCGCACCATAAGCTTGTGGGGCGATGCCGCCGACGGCGCCGGCACGATGGACGCCATCCCTTCGGGGCTCGATTGCGCAGCAACGACGATGTCGCGCACCATGCCTTCAACGCTTGCGGCGGACATCGACCCCGCCTGACGAGCTGCATACTCCGTGAATAGCGCATCATAGTCGCCCGGCGAGATGATGTCGTTTTCAGAGCCGAGCACCTCCTCGAGCGAGGCATCGAGCATATCGTTCGCGGCCGCCTCATCCGCCACCGTGAAATCGGGGGCGATTCCCAAGTCGAGCGCATGGGCACGCAGCATGCGGGCGCAGGCACCATGAATGGTTGAAATCCAAGCGGAGTCGACGAGAAGCGCCTGGTCAGTCCGCCCGCAGGCCTTGAGCGCGCCCTTCACGCGCGACTTGATCTCGCCCGCCGCCTTCGAGGTGAACGTAATCGCGAGCACCTCGTCGATGCCGGAAGCGAACCCGCATTCGAGCGAATGAACGATGCGGCGGGTAAGCGTGAACGTCTTTCCGCTGCCCGCACCGGCAGACACCGCCACGGGGCCCACGAGCGTATCGACGCATTGTTTCTGTCCAGGAGTGAGAGCCATATGCTATGCCCTTCTTTCTGCGCATGAGAGCACTGGGCACCAGGTGCATGCATGAGGGCTTGAAGGATCAGGGCGTACGTCGCCTGAAAGCATGCGCTCGACACCGCGGGCAATCGCCTCTTCGGTCCTGTCGAGCAGGTCGGCAAACGACTCACCATCCCGCGGCGCGAACTCGCATTTGTCGTGACGCATGGAAGGAAGGTGCGGCGACTCGAGTACGGTAGCGTCATAGGCTCCGGTAACGGCGCACCTCTTTCCGTAGCAAACATAGAGCGCACCGACAGGGTTAAGCCCGAGCATTCGACGGGCCACCTGAGCATAGATGAGCGTCTGCACCTTGCCAAGCCTTCCCTCTTCGCGCACGGCAAGCTCGTGTTCTGGGGAAACCGACGCCTTGTAGTCGAGCACCACGGCGTGCCCCTCATCGTCGACATCGATGCGGTCCGCCGTTCCAACGAGCAGATGACCTGCGTATTCTGCCGTTGCGCCTTCCGCAATGTTGTATTCCAGATATGCAGGGTGGAATGCCGGCAGAAGTTCGGCCTCGTAATCGAGGTAGTCGAGCAGCTTGCGCTTGAGGGAATCCACGTCGCGCCGTTCGAGCTCCGTCGTGGGAACGAGGCGGTTGTCCGAAGGCTTCAGGTCGTATTGGTGCGATTCGTGCCGATCGAGCACATCGCGCATGATGGCACGGGCAGAATCAATCGTTTCGCGCGTCACCTTGGGTGCGACCTCTTCTTGGAAATGGGTGTAGAAGCTCTTGAGCGCGCTGTGGGCGAAATCGCCCATCTGCAGCGGGCCGAATCCCTCGTCGATCCCTTCGAGACGCAAGCGGCGCTGGGCGAACCACTTGTACGGGCACTCCAGATAGCTTTCGATCTGCGAGGGAGAGAGGCACGGCTCGTCGACCACCTGGCCCGCCACTACGCGCGGCAACACGACAAGCGGACGCTTCGAAGCCGACACCTCGCCGGACACGGGAAGCTCGACCGTCTCGCATGGCAGGTCACCGCCCGCCATGACGGCATTCTCGACAAGGGTCTCCTCCCCGCGCTCGACGATCCCCTCCTGCAAACAAGCGGGCAACATGAAGGGATTCTTGATGTCGTCGGTTGCAGACGGATCCTCGCGATAGCAGTCGATGAATTCCTCGAGGACGGCGGCGGGGTACGTCGGGTCGGCATTCTCGTCGTTGAGGCAACGAACAACAAGGAACGTCTTGCGGGGCGCCGCCAACAGGGCTGTAAACGATCGGCGCATACGAGAGAGCGCATCGTCGTCTGGGAAGATTCCCAGCTTGGCGAGAAGCGTCGTCGCCGCATCGTCGGAGTCGGAAGCGGGGAACGCGGCGCTCGTGAGATCGCATGCAACGGCAATGTCGCAGGATGCGGAGGGGAAAGACATCGCATGTCGATAGTCCGCGAACACGACGTCGGCAGGCAGGACCGCAAGATCGCCGCCGTAAGAGCGCCCGTCATCGCCCACACCCAACGAGCGCGAAACGTCGACGCTCGAATGGGCCAGAAGATCGACGACCCCTTCCATATCGAGATCGGCGAGACGTCCCGCCGAGGCAGCGTCCCGCAGCGACGCCATCGCCGCAAGCTGCTCACGGCGCCAGGCTTCGGGCCTTTTGACCATCGAGCGCACCGCGTCCTCGAGCTCGCCGAGCAATATGTCGGCGTCTCGGTCGGTCGCGATGTCCTCCATCGCCTCGAACAGGCGGCTCTTCTCGCGCAGCGACGCCGTTATCGACTCGCGATCGATAAGCCGGTTGCCGCGGATCTGCGCATCGATAGAATAAGCGCCCTCGACAGAGAACCCCGAGAAGGGCGAGAGCAGATAATCTGCAAGATCGCCCGAGCGCCAGGCATCGGACACGAGAAAGCGCCGAAGCGAGAGCATTGCGCGCCCGAAGTCAGTCTGGGCAAAGGAAACGCCTGCGCGAACGGCGCACGAAAGCCCCGCCTCCGCAAGCGCGGGCGCAAGCTTCTCGAACAGGGAAAGGGGCTCCTTAGAAGCGACGAGCGCACCTTCGCGCCCTTCGCCGCAAAGGATATCGCGCAAAGTCGCCGGCTCGGCATAGCTTCCCGAGGGGAAGGCGAACCTCACGAGAACGCCCTCGGGTGCACGGTGAATCCCTCCCCCGCCAGGTGCCAAGCGAACCTTGTAGCTGATAAGCGGACACGCCTCGAGGAATGCCCGCTGTTGCGCCGACAAGGGCGAAGAGCACTCGACGAGCAGGCGCAAGGGCCGCGACGGCATAGCGTCTGGAAGTATCTTGAGCGCTTCCCCCACAAGCACGCGACCGGTGTCGCACAGTGCATCGCGCACGTCGGCGCACAGGCGCAGCACGCGCGCCTGCGCGAAAGTGACCCCGCAATCCTCACCGCGCTTCGCACGGGCGCACACTTTGTCGAAGGCTGGTATTCCCGCGCTTTGAAGGCAGGCCGTCACCACACGGGCGCAGCCTGCCGCAGCCGAGTCCTTCGAGCACAGCGACACGGAGAGCGCTTCCACCTCGAGAGGACTCGCGATAACCCGGCCGTCGCCGAAAAGCTCCCAGAGGTCGGCAATCCAGGCGGGAAACGTGGCAACCGTCACCCCAAAAAGCGCATGGGGACCGGCCTCGGCAGCAACGCGCTTCCGATAGGAGAGCGCCTCGGCGTATGTCGGGAGCAGGACTACGTCGTATGAAGTATGTTCGTTCGTATTCATGGGTTCAGTATACACGAACATATGTACCAATTAAAGAAGTAGCCGAAGATTCTTGCCGTATTTCCCGCCAGACCGGCGGAACGCCCTATCCTCAACAAGCACGCCGGACGACAACACTGCGCGAAGGGTCGACCCGAGTCTCTATATCGCGGCTTCCGCAGTCGGGACACGTGCGCGAACCTTCGCCTGGCTTAAGCACGCGCCCGCAGGCGCCACAGACGAACAGGATGGCAGGAACGCTCACGCCGTTTCCCATCCTGAGCGACTGCGCTTTGATAACAACCTCGCTCGGAATCTTCATGGCAAGGCTCCTTACAATCCGAACAGGTGGTCGGCAGTGTCGCTCACGAAAGCATCCTCATCGAGCATCCAGCCGGCATCGGTCTTGACAAGCGAGAACATGATGAAAGCGTACTCGGAGCTCGCGTGCTCCTTCGCCGTCTCCGTTGCCGCAGCGACCTGCTGCTTTGTGGGAGTGCGCGAGCCCGTTGCGAGCGAGCGCGCTGCATCGTCAACCGCCGACACGAAGTTGTATGCCGGAACGCTCGTGCAGTCGGCGAACACGTCAGCAGTACCGTCGGTGTAGACGAAGACGTCGTCATCGCCGACCGTGCATGAAACCCCCTCGATGAACCAGCGTGCAAGCTCCTTCGAATCAATGCCCGCATCGTCAGCAGAGAACCCGAACATCTTGACGTATCTCGCATTTATCCCTTGAGCAATGCGGTCGACGATCTTCTCGTGCGAATCGAGCGACGCCAAAGCATCGCGCGCGGACGCAAGCGCCGCAGCCTCGTCGGCTTCATCGTTGGAGAAGCTGTTCATGGAACTAGAAGAGCCGTCCTGGCGCTCCGAGCCCGAGTCCTCAAACCAGCTCGAAGTATCGTCATCGATCGAATCGAAAACATCCCCCACGCAAGACGCCACACATCCTCCGACCTGGGAGAGCAGGATAAGAGCGATGATGATGCCGAATATGGAGCTAAGGCAGGACTTCTTCTTAGGGGCCCCTTCGGGCGAAGCGGGCTTGCCGCCTTCCGCCCTGACCGTCGCTTGGGGCTTTTTCATTCCCTTGCCGAACGCGTCCTTCGGCCGCCCCGACGTCGTGTGCGCGATGGTCTGGCGCAAGCGGTCGGAGACGCCTTTCGGGTGAGGATGCTCCTCCAAGAAGGGTGCCGCCGCAGGACGCCTTCCCGTTCCTGCGGGAGAAGCAGTGCGCGTCGACGAGCTTCCCGCCTGCGGAGATGCTCCCCTATCTGCACAGGATGCCTTCGAGGGCGAGCTCTTGCGAGCCTCCGAGGAACCCGCAGTCGCCTTAGCGGCGAGCTTCTTTTCGAGCTCGCGGCGACGAGCATCAATGCGCTCTTTCGCGGATACTTCCCGAACGTTAGGCGAAGCGTTGTCCGCGGACTTCCCTGGCCGCCCAGCAGGTGCCGCGGGAGCAGCCGGCTTCGCAGGAGAGGCAGGCACAGCGGGAGCCGCGGGAATACCGTAGCCCTTGTTGTTCTTGTCTGCCATGCACTCCCCTTTCGATTGCATTTATCGCATGAGAACCATTATACGGGACGCGCTTTGCCGCACGAAGCTGCGCACGACATTCTTACGTTGACATGCGAGCGGGCGCGGCTAAAGTGGCCCCCAACAAAGGACGGCCCAGCGCGTCTCCTGCGTGTAGTCCATCATGACGCCGCCGCCAGGGCGCTCCTTCACATGTTTGTCGAAGAACGCGTCGAACAGAGGACGCTCTTCGGGCTTTACGTCCGCCGCCTTGGCGAGAAATCCCTTGAGCTCCTCGGCGCTATCCGATTGCGGGACGCGCGGCACCTCGATGTAGCGAATCTCCGGAAAACGCCCGCTTCCCAGCAGATAGTTCAAAAGCACGGCGAAATCCCGCGCGAGCTGGGGCGGCGTGATCTCGCGACCTAAAGCGCGCTCCACGCGGGCATCGATCCACGGCACCTCGCCGCAAGCGGTGGTGACCACGACGCGGCTTTTCGCCTTTGACTCGAGCTTGGCGACGGCATCTTGGATGTCATGGGTTGTGAGAGAGCGCGACGAAATCGCCACGTCGGCCTGGGGAATGCCGTCCCAACTCTCCTGCCATGCGCGGCGGAAGATGGAGAAACGCTCCTCGACGCCAGCTTCGGCAACCGCCTGCCGCAGCTCCCCGAGCATCCCGTCCGAGAAATCGACTGCCACCACATCGTGGCCCTTTTTCGCCAACGGGACGCTGAGCACGCCGGGGCCGCAGCCCATATCGAGGATGCTCTCGCCCGGCGCGAGCGCGAGCAGCTCGGTAAGCTGTGCGAGATATCCGCTCCGCCGGTTCTTGTGAGCATAGTGAGGCGCCATCTGGTTCCAGCGCACCCTGAGCTCATCGAGGGTTTTGTCGGCGTTCTTGTCGACACTTCGATAGAAGTCGCACCATTCCTGGGCGGTGGGCATGCTCTGCAAAAGAGGCCTCCTCGTCGATGACTGGCCGCAGCGAAATCGCGCACAACGCAAGATCGGCGTGCGGAAGCTGCGGTCGAAAACGATAATCCTGTAGCGAATATGATACCTAATCGCGAAGCATTGCGCGCGGAAAGCCCGCAAGAAAGTGCTCCTGCCCGCGAGGCCTTCTTCTTGAGAATTGGGGTTTCGTGGACAGAAGGCATCAATGGGGGCGCGGCGCGCCACCTCGTTTTCCGTCCGTGCAAAATCCCACATAGCAAAGGAGGGCGCGGCCCCTTGCGAGAACCGCGCCCTCCCTATGCGCTTCGATATAAGACCTTCCGCCTCGTTAGTCCTCGGCGTAGAGCTCCTTCAGCTTCACCAGATGGTTGTAACGCTCGATCGCTGCTTCCTCGTTGCGCTCGAAGAGCTCGGCTGCACGCTCGGGGAACTCGCGCGTGAGTCGACTGTAGCGCGCCTCGTTCATGAGGAACTCCTGGTAGCCGCCAGCGGGCTCCTTGCAATCGAGGGTGAACTTCTTGCCCGCGGGCGCCGCCGGGTTGTAGCGGAAGAGGTTCCAGTACCCGCAGTCGACGGCCTTCTTCATCTCCTCCTGGCAGTTCTTCATGCCGCCCTTGATGGCATGCATCTCGCAAGGAGAGTAACCGATGATGAGCGACGGCCCCGGATACGCCTCGGCCTCGGCGATGGCCTTGATCGTCTGCGCCGGCTTCGCGCCCATGGCGACCTGCGCCACGTACACATAACCGTACTGCATGGCGATCTCGGCGAGGCTCTTCTTAGCGATGTTCTTGCCCGCCGCCGCGAACTGCGCAACCTGGCCGATGTTGGATGCCTTGGATGCCTGGCCGCCAGTGTTGGAGTACACCTCGGTGTCGAAGACGAACACGTTCACATCCTCGCCAGATGCAAGCACATGGTCGAGTCCGCCGTAGCCGATGTCGTACGCCCAGCCGTCGCCGCCGAAGATCCAGATGGATTTCTTGGCGAGGTAATCCTTGTTCGCGAGGATCTTGGCCGCAAGCGCTGCCGCCTCCCCTTCGCCTTCCGCAAGCTTCTCGAGCTCGACCGCATAAGCAGCAGAAGCATCCTTCGATGCCGCGGAGTCATCGCGCGCGTCAAGCCATGCCTGGGCTGCAGCAGCCGCGTCCTCGGGCACGCCGGCAGCAAGCAGCTGCTCGGTCTGCTCGATCACCATCTGGCGAACGGCGGTGTGACCCTGCAGCATGCCGAAGCCGTGCTCGGCGTTGTCCTCGAACAGCGAGTTCGCCCAAGCGGGACCGCGGCCTTCCTTGTTGACCGTATACGGCGAGGTCGCAGCGGGACCGCCCCAGATGGAGGAGCACCCGGTCGCGTTGGAGATGAACATGCGGTCGCCGAACAGCTGGGTGACGAGGCGCGCGTAGGAGGTCTCGGCGCAGCCCGCGCAGGAGCCGGAGAACTCAAGCAGCGGCTGCTTGAACTGGCTGCCCTTCACGGAGTTGTCCTGCACCTCGGGCTTGTCGGCAACCTCCGCCACGCAGTAGTCGAACACGTCCTGTTCGGCAAGCTCGCCCTCGGCACCGACCATGGAAAGCGAGTCGGTGGGGCACACGCCGACGCACACGCCGCAGCCCATGCAGTCGAGCGGCGAGATGGCGAGGGTGTAGCGGAAAGTGTCCTTGAGCTTGCCCTTCATGGGGATGGCCACAAGGTTCTCAGGCGCTGCGGCGATTTCCTCGTCGGTGAGCGCGTAGGGGCGAATCGTGGCGTGCGGGCACACGAACGAACACTGGTTGCACTGGATGCACGTGGAGGATTCCCACTTGGGAACGCTTACCGCAACGCCGCGCTTCTCGAACGCAGACGCACCTTGCTCGAACTGGCCGTCCTCGTGACCGACGAACGCGGAGACGGGCAGCGAGTCGCCGTCCATGCGGCCGACGGGCTCCATGATCTCACGCACCTGCTTGACGAGCTCGGACTTGCCCTCAAGCTCGGGGGCAGCTACGTCGCCTGCGGCGTCCGCCCAGTCGGCGGGAACGTCGATCTTCACGAACGCGGTCGCGCCGGCGTCGATCGCCTTGTGGTTCATGTCGACGACGGCCTGGCCCTTCTTCAGGTACGATTTCGTAGCCGCATCCTTCATGTATTGGATGGCCTCGGCCTGCGGGAGCACGCCGGCAAGCGTGAAGAACGCCGACTGCAGGATGGTGTTCGTACGCTTGCCCATGCCGATCTCGATGGCCAGGTCGATCGCGTTGATCGTGTAGAGCTGCACGTCGTTTTTCGCGATGTAGCGCTTGGCGTCGGCTGACAGGTGGTGCGCAAGCTCCTCGGGCGTCCACTGGCAGTTGATCATGAAGGTGCCGCCCGGCTTCACGTCCTTCACGATGGGGAAGTCCTTCGTGATGTAGCTGGGGTTGTGGCAAGCGACAAAGTCCGCCTTATTAATATAGTAGGGGCTGCGGATCGGGCTGTCGCCGAAGCGAAGATGCGAAATCGTCACGCCGCCCGTCTTCTTGGAGTCGTACTGGAAGTAGGCCTGCACGTACTTGTCGGTGTGGTCGCCGATGATCTTGATGGAGTTCTTGTTCGCGCCGACCGTGCCGTCGCCGCCCAAGCCCCAGAACTTGCACTCGATAGTCCCCGGCGCCGCGGTGTTCGGGCAGTTGGGGTCCTCAGGCAACGAAAGGTTGGTCACGTCGTCGACGATGCCGATGGTGAACTGGCGACGGGGCTCGTCTTTCGCGAGCTCGGAGAACACGGCGAACGCGGACGCGGGCGGGGTGTCCTTGCTGCCCAAGCCGTAGCGGCCACCGACAACGGTGATGCCCGAGCGGCCCTCGATGGCAAGCGCGTTCAGGACGTCCATGTACAAAGGCTCGCCCACGCTGCCCGGCTCCTTCGTGCGGTCGAGCACGGCGATCTTCTTCACCGTCTCGGGAAGAGCCTCCACGAACTTGCTCGTCACGAACGGACGGTACAGGCGCACCTTCACAAGGCCCACCTTCTCACCGTGGGCGTTGAGGTAGTCGATGACCTCCTCGGCCACGTCGCAGAACGAGCCCATGGCCACGATCACGCGGTCGGCGTCGGGCGCGCCGTAGTAGTTGAACAGCTCGTAGTTGGTGCCGAGCTTGGCGTTAATCTGGTGCATATAGTCCTCGACGATGGCGGGAAGCTCGTCGTAGAAAGAATTGCACGCCTCGCGGTGCTGGAAGAAGATGTCGCCGTTCTCGTGCGAGCCGCGCATGGAGGGGCGCTCGGGGTTGAGCGAGTGATCGCGGAACGCCTGCACCGCGTCCATGTCGCACATATCTGCCAGATCGGCGTAATCCCAGCATGCGACCTTCTGGACCTCATGCGAAGTGCGGAAGCCGTCGAAGAAGTTCAAAAACGGGACGCGCCCCTTGATGGCCGCGAGGTGCGCCACCGGAGCCAAGTCCATGATTTCCTGCACGTTGCCCTCGGCGAGCATGGCGAAGCCGGTTTGGCGGCAGGCCATGACATCGGAGTGGTCGCCGAAGATGTTCAGGGCCTGGGTTGCCACGGTGCGGGCGGAGACGTGCAAGACGCCAGGGAGCAGCTCGCCCGCCATCTTGTACATGTTGGGAATCATGAGGAGGAGGCCCTGGGATGCGGTGTAGGACGTGGTGAGAGCGCCCGCTGCGAGCGAGCCGTGCATCGTGCCCGAAGCGCCGCCTTCCGATTGCATCTCGCACACCTTCACGCGCGTGCCGAAGATGTTCTTCCTGCCCTGGGCGGACCACTGATCGACCAGGTCAGCCATGGGGCTCGACGGCGTAATGGGGTAAATTCCCGCCACCTCGGTGAACGCGTAGGAAACGTACGCGGCCGCGGAGTTGCCGTCCATCGACTTGAATTCTCGTGCCATGCTCACTCTCCTCAGATAATTACGGAAGGGCAAAGGCGCATGAGGCGTGCCCCCTGCGCCCTCGTGCACAATCTCGTCTGTTCTTGTAGACATTCAGGAATACTAGCAGCGCAATCGCACTCCACCCGCCTGCAGCGCGAAACGGCGCTTGCAAGGGTTGTTACGCTTCGGTAAATGGGCGCGGCGGGGCGCGCAGGAGAGCGCACGGGACGCCGGGAGGGATGTTTAGGGGACAGAAAGGGGCCTTAAAACCCCTTCGCCGCTGGTCAAACGTGACTGATTCGGTAACAGTACGCGGGATTGTCCCTCTCGGCGCAACGTTACAACTTTCGAACAAGATGCACGAAATCCTTTACTTTCCCTTTATTTATCAAGCAGTTTCGAAGATAATGTGAAGCGTTCGTGCGCAAAAGGAAGGCGCACGAGCGTACGGGGGTCGTCCCCGAACGATAAAAGTTGGAGGGTAATCCATGGAACAAGTGAAACTCACTCGTCGCTCCTTCGTTGCAGGCGCAACTGCCGCAGGCGCGCTCGCCGCGCTTTCGCTGACTGGCTGCGGTGGCGGATCGAGCGAGAAGAAGTCTGACGACGCGAAGTCAGACGGCACCGCCAAGGGCGGCGGCACCATCGTCGCTGCTTGCAGCTACAAGAACGCCAACTACAACCCCATCGGCGCAAGCTCCGCCCTCATGCTTCCCGCAATCCAGCACTGCCTCGAGGGCCTCTATGAGCTCAACTACTTCAGCGGCAAGACCGAAGCTGCCCTCGCAGCCGGCGAGCCGACGAAGGTTTCCGACACCGAGTACGAGGTCGCGCTTCGCCAGGGCGCCAAGTATTCCGACGGCACCGAAGTGACCGCCGACGACGTCGTCGCCGTGGTCGAGGCCAACAAGGCTAACGCAACCTATAAGGACATGCTCTCCTTCATCGACGAAGTAACCGCCAAGGACGCTTCTACGGTCTCCTTCAAGCTCGCCTACCCCTCGGTCGACAGCGACAGCCTGCTCAAAGAGCGCCTGTCCCTGTGCCGCGTGTTCCCGGCAAGCGAAATCACCAAGGAATCCATGCCCACCCCGCCGATCGGGTCGGGCGCTTGGGCATTCGGCGAGTGCAACGGCGAGGACGGCGGCGAGCTCAACTTCACGCCGAACGCCAACTACAACGGTGCAAAGCCGGCAAACGCTGACGCCATGCAGTGGCTCGTCCGCGTCGACAACACCGCTCGCGTGACCGCCCTTCAGGAAGGCACCGCCGTCGCTGGCGAGAACATCCCGTTCGCCAACAGCGACCAGCTCGTGAACGCCGGCGTCACCGTCGACAGCGTCAGCAGCTACGGCATCGGCTTCCTCATGTTCAACTGCCAGAAGGCGCCCTTCAACGACAAGCGCGTCCGTCAGGCTTTCTTCTACGCCATCGACTACGACAAGCTCATCTCCAACCAGCTCGGCGGCCAGGCGGAGACGCTGACGTCCTACCTGCCGAAGGACAACCCGGCATACCATGAGGCTTCCACCATCTATAAGTACGATCCCGAGAAGGCGAAGTCCCTGCTCAAGGAAGCGGGTCAGGAGAATCTCTCCTTCACGCTCCTCGTCATCGACAACTGGATCAAGGACCTCGCAGCTCAGATCCAGCAGGATCTCCAGGCAGTCGGCCTGACCTGCACGCTCGACGTCCAGGCTGCCCCCTACCCGGCGCTCGCTGCCAAGGAAGACAATTCCGTGCTCGACTACGACGTGTTCCTGGCCCCTGGCGACGTGTCCTGCTTCGGCACCAACGCCGACGTGCATCTGGCCTGGTTCTACGGCGAGAACACCGACTGGTGCCAGGGCCGTACCTGCTGGGCGAAGGCCGGCGACGGCAAGTGCACCGAGTTCAACCAGTACCTCGACGAGGCGCGCAAGGCCACCGATGCGGGCGCTCGCCAGGAAGCCTACAACAAGTGCTTCGACATCATCGCCGAGGAAGTGCCGCTGTACCCGCTGTTCCACAAGAAGGTTCTCACCGGCTACTGGGCAGACAAGATCGAAGGCTTCGAGCCCAGCCCGACCACCGGTCTGTACTTCCAGGACGCAAAGCTTAAGTAAGCTCGCCTAAATAACCTGCTTCCTTTTGCACGAAAGCCCGCCTCCCGAGGCGGGCTTTTTGTTGCGAAACAACCGCGAAACGCGGAAAGCGGGCATGCGCAACTATACTGGTTGCATTGCAGTCGAAAGAGGGAGGGAAGGTTTCGCATGAAGCGACTTTTTTCAGTGTACGGGGACTCCATCAGCACCTTCGAAGGGGTAACCCCCGATGGCTGGAGCATTTTCTATACGGGCGATCAGCGTGAGGCGACGGGAGTACAAACGCCTGCCGACACTTGGTGGATGCAGGTCATCAACCATTTCGGCGGCAAGCTTCTCGCGAATGCCGCCTGGTCGGGCTGCGTGTGCGAGGGCAACGTGTTTCCCCAAGGCGCGAGCGAGCGCCGTATCGCTGCGCTCGAGCGGGACGGGAAAGCGCCTGACGATATCCTCGTCTACATCGGCATCAACGACTACGGATGGGGGTCTGCCTACGCGCAGATCTGCGGCGGGTCGCCGAACGCGCCGGCCGAACTTGTGGCAAGCTGCCCCGACAAGGGGAAGGTCGCGGGACTCGCTCCCGACGATGCAGTCGAGAAGTTCGCGACGTCGTATCGCAGCATGCTTCGCACCATGCACGAGAAGTGGCCGAATGCGCACATCTGGGCGGCAACGCTTCTCCCTGGGCGCGTGAAGGGAGCGGAGAAGTCGACCTCACCTCGATGGTTTCGCGGCATCTGCGTCGACGAGTACAGCAAGGCCATCCTCGACGCCGCAGCTGACGAGCCCAACTGCACGCCCGTCGACGCAGCTGCCCTCGGCTTCGACTACGAGGCTATCGACGGCACGCATCCCACGAAGCGCGGCATGAAGCAACTTGCGGCGATGTACATAAAGGGAATGGAAGCCGCAGACGAGGCCCTTCCCCACACCCCCTACGAAGGAAGCGAGCTTCTCACCGACGACATGCGAACCGTCGAGTTCTGCACGAAGCCCTGCGTCGGATGCGAATTCGCGAAGGGCACGGGCAACAACTGGTGGCACGTTTGCGAGAAACAGCTGCAGTAACGCTATCAGTTTTATGCGCTTGCAATAAAAAACAGTCTTTGATAGGAAGCCGACCGTTATAATGCTAGGTTGGCAATTCTTGGGCGCGGCACCGCTCGGAGAGGTGCCGAACATTTTTAAGGGTGCTCTCACGAGCAGAAATCGAAAGGAGGGGACAAGTGAATAACCTGTTGCGATTGATTGGCAACCGCCTGATTTGGCTGCCCATCATGATCTTCGGTGTCACCGTTCTCGTCTTCTTCCTGATGTCGTTATCACCCATCGATCAGGCGTACTCAGCCCTGGGCGAAAACGCGTCAGCGGAACAACTCGCACTTTACCGCGAGCAACACGGCCTCGACGACCCCGTCGTCGTGCAGTACTGCAACTACATGGTGGGTTTCTTCCATGGCGACCTGGGAACCTTCGGCCCCGCGAACCAATCCGTCGCAGGCCGCATCGCGACCGCGCTGCCCATTACGCTGCAGCTGGGCTTCTTCGGCTTCATCATCGCGATCATCGCGAGCACGATTTTGGGCGTCATCTCGGCGCTCTATCGCGATCGCTGGCCTGACCAGGTCATCCGCATCTTCTCGATCGCCTGCATCGCCACCCCGTCGTTCTGGCTCGCCGTGCTGTTCATCCTTCTGTTCTCCTCAATGCTGCACGTGCTGCCTGCTTCCGGTGCGCTCCCTGCGCTCACAGAGAACCCGGGCGGCTGGCTTGCCCGCATGGCAATGCCCGGCATCGCGCTTGCCGTTCCCTTGACCGGCCAGATGACGCGCATCATCCGCACGTCGATGGTCGAGGAGCTCGACAAGGACTACGTGCGCACCGCCCGCGGCTTCGGCATCCCCTACGGCACCGTCGTCGCACGCAACGTGCTCCGCAATGCGCTCATCACGCCGGTCACCGTGCTCGGTCTGAAGTTCGGCTACATGATCGGCGGCGCTGTGGTCTTGGAGGTCATCTTCTCGCTTCCCGGCATGGGCATGGCCATCCTTTCGGGCGTCACGTCGAACTACGTTATGCTCGTCCAGGGTGTCGTCCTCGTCGTTGCCATCACCTTCATCATCGTCAACGTGATCGTCGACATGCTCTATATCCTTATCGATCCGCGAATCAGGACGGTGTAGCACCATGGCTCAACTTCGTGGCAACCTCACTAAGAAGATGGAGGCCGGCGCCGGCAAAGTGCGCTTCCGCCGTTGGAAGAACATGACGATTGGCGCGCGCATCTCGCTTGTCGTGCTCATCGCGATCATCGCCATCGCCATCCTCGCCAACTTCATCGCTCCCTATGATCCCTATGCGATCTACACCTCGTTCACCGCGCCTAACGGCGAACACCTCTTTGGCACCGACGACAAGGGGCGCGACGTTTTGTCCCGCCTGATGTGTGGCGCCAAGTACTCGCTCACCATCGGCCTGGGCGCCACGGCGTTCGCGCTCGTGGTCGGCTCCATCATCGGCGCCATCGCCGCCGTTGTGCGCCAGCGCATCTCCAATATCATCATGCGCATCTTGGACATCATCATGTCCTTCCCCGGCATCGCTCTCGCTGCGACCTTCATCGTCGTGTTCGGCAACAGCGTGCCCTCGCTCATCTTCGCCATCGGCTTTCTCTACATCCCGCAGATCGCCCGCATCGTGCGCGCGAACGTGATGAGCGAATACAACCAGGATTACGTGCGCGCCGTCGTCGTCTCCGGCGCCCGCGCCCCCTGGATTCTCTGGAAGCACGTCGTGCGCAACTGCATCGCCCCGGTGCTCGTGTTCACCATCGTGCTTGTCGCTGATGCCATCGTGTTCGAGGCGTCGCTCTCCTTCATCTCCGCCGGCATCCCCGAGCCGACGCCGACGTGGGGCAATATCCTCGCCGACGCGCGCAACGGCGTGCTCGCCGGCCGCTGGTGGCAGGCGCTGTTCCCGGGCCTCATGATCATGATCACGGTGCTCTGCCTGAACATCGTCTCCGAGGGCATCACCGACGCGATCGCAGCGCCGAAGGCCGCCGTCAAGGTCGACGAGAACGATCTTAAGGGCAACCGCGAGGCCGACCGCATGGTCGCCGACCCGACGCTCGCCTACGCCGCCCAGGCCGAGATGCTCACCAAGCGCCTCGACGCACTGCGCGAGGTCGAGCTTGTGCGCACCGACCGCTTCGAAGCCCGCACCGACGTACCGCCGATCCTCGAAGTGAAGGACCTCTGCATCAAGTTCCCGCGTCATGGCGACGTGAACGTCGTCGACCACGTGAGCTTCGTCGTCCGCCCGCGCCAAACCATGGGCCTTGTGGGCGAATCCGGCTGCGGCAAGTCCATCACGAGCCTTACCGTCATGGGCCTGCTCGACAAGAAGGCGCAGATTTCCGGCGAAATCCTCTACGATGGCAAGAACCTGCTCACCCTCTCCGACAAGGAGATGAACGATCTGCGCGGCCGTGAAATCGCGATGATTTACCAGGACGCGCTTTCGAGCTTGAATCCGTCGATGCTGATCAAGGCGCAGATGAAGCAGCTCACCAAGCGCGGCGGCACCCGCAGCGCCGAGGAACTGCTGGAACTTGTGGGCCTCGACCCCAAGCGCACGCTCGACTCCTACCCGCATGAGCTCTCCGGCGGCCAGCGCCAGCGTGTGCTCATCGCCATGGCGCTCACGCGCGACCCGAAGCTCGTCATCGCAGACGAGCCGACGACCGCCCTCGACGTCACCGTGCAGAAGCAGGTTATCGACCTTCTGAACAAGCTTCAGCACGAGCTCGGCTTCGCGATGGTGTTCGTGAGCCACGACCTCGCACTCGTCGCCGAGGTCGCAAACTCGATCACCGTCATGTATGCAGGCCAGGTCGTGGAGCAGGGCCCCGTGAAGGACATCCTCACCAGCCCCGTTCACGAGTACACGCGCGGCCTTCTCGGCTCGGTGCTCTCCATCGAGGCCGGCGGCGACCGCCTGCACCAGGTGCCTGGCAGCGTTCCGTCCCCGAAGGACTTCCCCGAGGGTGACCGCTTCCGCCCGCGTTCGAGCCACCCGGACAAGATTTCGAACGTCCGCCCGATGCTC
The DNA here is from genome assembly GCF_048412355.1 of Ellagibacter sp. Taxonomy (NCBI): domain Bacteria; kingdom Bacillati; phylum Actinomycetota; class Coriobacteriia; order Eggerthellales; family Eggerthellaceae; genus Ellagibacter; species Ellagibacter sp. The sequence continues at coordinate 23,200 of NZ_DBFSAP010000034.1, read as the reverse complement.
AAGCGCGTCAAGGGCACCGACCACTACTACGCCGAGCTTCCCGACAGCGAGCTGAAGCGCGTGGGAATCGAGCCCTACCTTACGGGAGGTGCAGAGTAAATGACCGAGAAGAACAATCAAGCGGCGGAAATCGCCGAAAAGGACCTTGTTGCCGCCGCGAGCGACACGGAGTCTGTGAACGATATTGAGACTGCGGAGGGCCGCGAGCTTATCACCGAACAGGAAGACGCGAAGGACGCAAATGCGCCTGCGAGCACTGTCGCTTCCGATGAGGACGGGGAAACCCCCATCATCTTCCTCGACGACGTGCATGTGGTCTTCAAGACGCGCACGGGATCGATCCTGCACCCGAACAAGGTGCACGCGGTGAACGGTCTCACTCTGAAGCTCATGCCGGGCGAGACGATTGGCATTGTCGGCGAGTCGGGTTGCGGCAAATCGACCACGGCAAACGTCATGTGCGGCCTGCAGACGCCTACGTCGGGGCACGTTTATTTCAAGGGAACCGACGTCACGAAGCGCACCGCTGCGCAGCGTCGCATCATCGGCCGCGTGATCTCAGTCGTGTTCCAGGACCCGGCGACCGCGCTGAACGCTCGCATGAGCGTGCGCGACCAGCTGACCGACCCGATGATCGTGCACAACGTGGGCGATGCGAAATCTCGCGAGGCCCGCGTGCATGAGCTCATCGAGATGGTGGGCCTGCCAGAGTCCGTTCTCGATGCGCTGCCCGGCCAAATGTCCGGCGGCCAGCGCCAGCGCGTGGCCATCGCTCGTGCACTGTCGCTCAATCCTGACGCCATCATCGCTGATGAGCCGACGTCCGCACTCGATGTTTCGGTTCGCGCGCAGATTCTGAACTTGCTTATGGACCTGAAGAAGCAGCTCGGCCTTGCCATGGTCTTCATCAGCCACGACATTCAGACAGTGCGCTATATCTCCGACCGCATCATCGTCATGAACCACGGTCAGGCAGTCGAGCGGGGAACCGCCGAAGAGGTGTTCAACCACCCCAAGGACGACTACACGCGCCTGCTTCTGGGTGCGGCTCCCTCGCTTCTCCACCCCAATCTTGGGAAAGAGTAAGCACTGGCCAGCATGAACGAAGGGCGACTCGCAAGGGTCGCCCTTTTTGTTTGCTAGAGACGGGAAATCCCAATCCAAAGGATGGACGTGGGGTGCATTCCGTGCTCAAACAGTCCTGCTCGCGCAAACAGCCCACTGGGCTGTTTGGCTCGTGCGGAACTGCGCGCGAAACGCACCCCACATCCATCGAGCGTCATATGGAGTTTCGTAAAACGTTCCTCCCTCTCCCCTTTTCGTGTGATGAAAAGCGCCCTTTCCTTGACGCGTTTTCCCTGCGTGCTATGCTTTTCGAGTTTGAGACAAGACCGTCAAATGAAAGGCACGGCATGGACATCAAAGAGTTCCACGGCGTAATTCCCCCCGTGGTAATCCCCCTGAACGAAAAGAAGCAGCTCGACCTCGAGTCGTTCGAGCGCTCTATCAACCGCATGATCGACGCAGGCGTGAACGGCCTGTTCTTCTTGGGATCCTCGGGCGAAGTCGCCTTCCTCACCGACGCCCAGCGTTACCACGTGCTGCAGGAAGCCGTGGCCATCGTGAACCATCGCGTGCCCGTGCTCGCCGGCGTCATCGACATGGAAACCCTGCGCGTTATTGACCAGTGCAAGCGCGCGAAGGGCTACGGCGTCGACGCGCTCGTCGCAACCGCCCCATTCTACGCGCTTGGCGGCCCACGCGAGGTCGAGCGTCACTTCCGCGACATCCGCGAGAACACCGACCTGCCGCTGTTCGCTTACGACCTGCCCGTGTGCGTGCACACCAAGCTCGACCCCACGATGCTCGTGCGCCTCGGCAAGGACGGCGTGCTCCAGGGCGTGAAGGACTCCTCCGGCGACGACGTCTCCTTCCGTTGGCTCGTGCTCGAAAACGAGGACGCAGGCCATCCGCTCCAGCTGCTCACCGGCCATGAGGTCTGCGTCGACGGCGCTTACCTCGGCGGCGCGGACGGCTCCGTTCCCGGCCTTGCGAACCTCGATCCGTTCAGCTACGTCGAGCAGTACAAGGCGTTCCAGGCAGGCGATTGGGCGAAGGTCAAGGAGCTGCAGGATCACCTCGCCCGCCTCATGTTCCTCACCCGCGTCGTGAAGGCGACCGTCGGCTTCGGAGCCGGCGTTGGCGCTTTTAAGACGGCACTGTGGCAGATGGGCGTGTTCAACACGAACCAGATGCGCGAGCCTGTCCAAGCGCTTGAAGGCGAAGACGTCGCGGCCATCGTCGAGGTCCTCAAGAAGTCGGGCCTCATGGACGCCGACGCGCCTATCCGCAAATAACGTCACCCAGCAGAAGAGCGCGGCGTGCAAGGGCGAAAGGCCCGCGCGTCGCGCTCCTTTCTTTCGAGCCATTCAAGGAGTAGCATGGCAACCTTCCCTGCGAACTGCGATTTTCCTGCGCGTGTTGTCGCGATTGATGTGGGCGCCACCAAGATCACGGGCAGCATCGTGCGCTACGATTCCGCTGAAGCCGAGCCTGTTGTGGAAGATTCGCGCACCGTGGCGACCGAGGCGATGAAGGGCGGAGCGAGCGTCCTCGACAAGATTTGCTCGCTTGCGAGCGACCTTGCCGTATGCGCCCCCGCCTCCCCCCTCGGTATCGGAGTGGGAACCGCCGGGCGCGTCGACGCGAAGTCCGGCGGCATCGCCTACGCGAACGACCTCATGCCGGGCTGGGGCGGACAACCGCTTGCCTCAGCATTGCGCGAGCGCTGCGGCCTTCCTGCCGCCATCTTGAACGACGTGCAGGCTTACGCAGTGGGAGAAGCCCGCTGGGGCGCTGGGCGCGGTGCTGATACCTGCATCATGATCGCCGCGGGAACCGGCGTCGGCGGTGCCGTTATCGCGCATGGCCGCATCGTGCGCGGCAAGCACGGTTTCGCGGGCGAGGTGGGGCATATGGCCTCCTCTGTCGCCACGGGGATTCCCTGCGTTTGCGGAGGAAGCGGGCATCTGGAAAGCGTCGCTGCAGGTAGCGGCATCGAGGCACGTTTCTTCGAGGCCACCGAGGAACATCTCTCCGGGGCCGAGATTTCCGCACTTGCCGCAAAAGGCGAACAGCCTGCACGGCGCATCATCAAGGAAGCAGGCTTTGCGCTTGGCCAGGCCATCGCCGGTCTTACTAACATCCTCGACCCCGACATCGTCATTTTGTCGGGTTCGGTGGTGAAAGCCGGCACGGAATGGCGCGCGGAGCTGCAGCGCGGGTTCGACGGTCAGATCCCCTCAATCCAGCGCGATCTCCCCATCGTCGATGCTAAGCTTGGCGCAACCGCCCCGCTCATCGGCGCGGCAGAGAACCTCATCGATTCGCTTTAACGCCTAAGCGGTCCTTTCACACGAAGGCTAAAACCGGCGAGCTGCATACATGCTTGCAGCTCGCGCCCAACCCAAAGCACATCTCGCTAACTGCAAAGGAGCATCTCATGATCGATCCCATTATTCAGCAGCTCAAGGGGAAGCTCATTGTAAGCTGCCAGGCCTACATGGGTGAGCCCCTGCGCCACCCTGAAACGATGGCGCAGATGGCACGCGCCTGCGAGCTGGGCGGCGCTGGCGGAATCCGCTGCCAGGGACTTTCCGACATTTCCGCTATTAAGGGACGTACCGAGGTGCCCGTCATCGGCATTTGGAAGGAAGGACACGAGGGCGTCTACATCACGCCGACGTTGCGTCATGCGCGCGCCTGCGTTGCCGCCGGTGCCGACATCGTCGCGGTAGACGCCACCGACCGTCCGAGGCCCGACGGCAAGACGCTCGAAGACACTGTGCGCCCGCTCAAGGAAGAAGGCGTGCTCGTCATGGCCGATTGCTCGACGATTGAGGACATCCGTCACGCCTTCGCCATCGGATGTGACATCGCCTCGACAACGCTTTCGCATCCTGGGGCCGCCATCGACTGCGGAATGGCCGACGGCCCCGACGTTGCGCTCGTGCGCCAAGCGACGACGGAATTCCCCGACAAGCCCGTCATCTGCGAAGGCCGTGTCCACACGCCCGCCGACGCAAAGGCCGCCATGGACGCCGGCGCCTGGGCAGTCGTCGTGGGAACCGCCATCACGCACCCCACGTCCATCACGAGCTGGTTTGCGGAAGCGATCGAAGGGTAAGAGTACACCGAATCGAGTCAATCCTGACACAAAAGCCGAGGTGTCCCACTCGGTAGTAAGAGACCAACAAGAAATCCCAGATCGAGCAAGCGCTTGACCTGGGATTTCTTGTTTAAGAGCCTGCTCAAGTTCGTCGCATTCCCCAATTCGAGGATTCTATCCGCGGGATACCTCAGCTTTTGTGCCAAAATCATCCTCTCAGGATGCACTTTTTTTAGCAGCGAGGGTTAGTTGTCGTTTCTGCTTATTCCGACACCCCCGGCGCGCGTTTATCCCACCTAGGCTCTCCTTTAGAACAGCAACTTCCCTCGCAAGACGACGTGCTTTACCTGAAGATCCCCGTCGAGCACAACGGCATCGGCGATCTTCCCGGGCGCAATGCTCCCGCGCTCGCCAGAGATACCGAGCGCCTTCGCGGGCGTCATCGTTGCAGCGCGAACCGCATCGGCCAAGGGGATTCCCATCTTCGTCACCGTCGTACGCAAGCACGCCATGACACTGCTCACACTACCCGCAAGCGACCCGTTCTCGATAGTCGCGCGATTGCCGTGCACGGTGAACAGCTGTCCGCCGAGCTCGAAGGTCCCGTCACCCAGCCCGCACGCTCGCAGCGAGTCGCTGATCAAAATCATGCGCTCGGGGAAAAGCGAGAATGCGAGGCGAACCATCGAAGGCGCAATATGCACGCCGTCAGCGATAATCTCGCAGGTCACGTCTCGCCGGTCGACAGCAGCGGCAATCGGACCCGGCTCGCGATGATGCAACCCCGGCATCGCGTTGAACAGGTGGGTCATGTGACGCGCTCCCGCCTCAAAGGCAGCGGCAGCCGTCTCGTAATCGGCGCACATATGCGCAAGCGAAACGCGAACACGCCCCGAAACCTCGCGAATGAACTCCAGGTTGCCAGGTTCCTCTGGCGCGACATCAACCAGCTTGATCTTCCCCTGCGCCGCCTCTTGCCAACGCTCGAATTCCCCCATCGTCGCGCCGCGCACGTACGATGGGTTCTGAGCGCCAACTTTCCCCGGCGAGATGAAAGGACCCTCCATATTGATGCCGACGATCGCGGCCTCGTCGTCAGCGCCGGAATGCCCGGCAATCGATGCCACGATGGGGATCAACCGCTCCTCGGGAAGCGTCATCGTCGTCGGGAATAGGGCCGTAACGCCCTGAGAAGCTTCGTAACGGGCGATTGCGGCGATTCCCTCATTCTCGGCGTCACAGAAGTCGTGCCCCATCGCTCCGTGAAAGTGCACATCGATGAGGCCAGGGATGACCCAGCAATTGGAGACGTCGATCGTCTGATCCGGCGAGCACTCCCCTATCGGTTCCTCCGCGAAGACACCGCCCTCGACGTACACGTCGCGCGCGTCGAACCCCGCACCGCTGAAGACCTTGCCACCAGAAATGATCATACGTTTCCCTTTCTCATGCCATCGCGCGTGCAGCGAATCCTACAAAAGCGCTGCCGCCTCCTTATCGAGCACCACCGTCACATCCGGATGCAGCTGCAAAACACTCGCAGGAACCTGCGGAACTACTGGCCCACGAAGCACGTCGCGAACGATTTCCGCCTTACCTGCGCCATTCACCACGAGGAGAATCTTGCGCGCCTTCATGATGGTGCCGATGCCCATGGTGTAGGCCTCGCGCGGCACCTCATCGGCGGAATCGAACAGGCGGCTGTTCGCCTGGATGGTGCTCTCCGTGAGCTCGACGCAATGCGTGGTCACGGGGAAGGAATCGCACGGCTCGTTGAAGCCGATGTGCCCGTTGTGCCCCAAGCCCAGAAGCTGCAAATCGACGCCGCCGGCTTGCGCGATTGCCTGCTCGTAAGCGTCGCACGCCGCCTGGGCGTCATCCATCGAGCCGTCGGGTACATGTGTCTTCTCAACATCGATATCGACGTGGTCGAAGAGGTTGTCCTGCATGAAGTAACGGTAGCTCTGGTCGTGAGTTCCAGGCAGGCCGCGATATTCGTCGAGATTGAACGACTGCGCGTTAGCGAAGCTGATCTCGCCCGCGTCGCACGCGCGCACGAGCTCGGCATACAGGCCAATCGGGGTCGTGCCTGTCGCGAGGCCGAGGACGCTGTCCGGCTTCGCCTTCAGCTGCTCCGCGATCACGTTCGCCGCGGCAACACTCATCTCCTCATAGTTTTCGGTAACCACTACGTTCACGTCAGTTTTCCTTTCCAACCAGCGGCCAGCCCGGCCGCTCCTTCGCTTTCATCCAGTGCAACGCACATGCTGCAGCGCACTCGTTATGTCCAGAAAAGTACCGTCTCAAAGAAGCTCGAATACGCCCAAGAATACACATCGGAATACCACCCCGTTTCGGGGACGAAGCAAATGAGCGCGCTATAGAGGACGCTCACTGCCACAAGCAAGAGAAGCACTTTGGTGAACACCTGCGCCATCGTCGAACCTGGCACAAGGTTCTCGTTCACAATGAAGACGAGAAGCACCGCGGCAGCCAAGAGCATGAAGCTGAAGTCGGCATAGTAGCGCTGCAGGATTCCCGCCATCTCCGCATCAAGCAGCGCGACGATGACGCCCGCTGCGATCAGCACCAGGATGACGCCCATGATTGTGCGCGTCGAGCGCTGAGAAATACGCAGCTTCAGGATGCGGGAAGCGAACGGAAGCACCCAAAGCACCGGCAGGCAGGCCAGCACGCCGCCGAAGGTGACTTCTTTGATAGTCTGCCCCATGTAGGTGGTCTCGAACGGCGTCGGCTGCAGGAAGGGGAACACCCCCGTCACGCATGGCGGCTGCAAGAAGTACGTGAACAGCGCGGGGGCCAATCGTCCCACGTTCATTCCGCGCTTCGTCATGTCGTTGACCGTGAGATTGTAGTTCGCGCCGAAGTCGGTGAGGGACCCGAAGCGCGCATTGTTATACAGCATGATGCCGGCAGCGACCACGACATACGGCGCTATTAAGCAAGCGAATTCCTGAGCGCCTCGCCTCGTGAAAAGCCGGCGCTCGGTGATGTAGCGGCGCCAGAACAGCGGGAAGGCAAGAAACGATAGCAGCACAAGCTGCGGTCGGCATCCTGCGACAAGCGCCATGCATAACGAGCCCGCGAGATACCATCCACACGGCCTCTGCGAGCCGCGACCGCACATCCACAGATAGAGCCCCCAGACGGAGAACGCCAAGCCGCACGCTATCGGCAGCGAATAGAACGTCGGAAACTTCACCAGGTACAATATTCCACAGCACGCGACAAGGGCAATCTGGAGAAGCAGGTACAGTCCAAGGCTCACTTGCTTGAAATGATAGCGGGCAAAGCGATCGAGCAAGGCCGAGCACCCCAGAATAAAAGCGATCACTGCGAGGAGCACGCCGATAGCTGTTGGGAAACTCGCGCCTGTCGCCAAATAGCACGGCAAGTAGAACAGCAGCACCGGCACCACACCGAAGTACACGTAATAGTGTCCCTGGTAGTAAGCGACGTCGAACAGATACGGCTCGCCCGTCTCCTTCTGCAACTCGTCACGAGCACCCTTGTCATAGGGATCGTCCATCTGCTGAAGCCAGTCGGGCGGCTCCTCTTCCAGATAGAGCTTCCCCTGCGACATGGATTTAGCGAGCTCGGCATACTGCTGCGCGTTCTCGCCGCCGACCTCAAACGAGTTCGCAATACTATGGCCGTCCCACGATCCGAAGTTGTAGGTCGACGTGGCAACGCCCACAAGGTTGGACCCCATGAAGAGAAACGACGAGATGAGCACGACCTCGATCGCGACCGCGCAGATGATTCCCCCCTTCGAGAGCTTCGGCCGGCGAACAATGCTCACACGGTAAACACTCGAACCAGGGCGGAAGAGATATGTAAACGCCAGGATGCCGATCACGCCGAAAAAGCGAAGGAAGTTGAAGGAAAACGGCCGATGGGCGTTCAACACAAGACTTGTAAGGCGAACTGGGTAGTTGGTCTTCTCGTTGCCGACAAGCTCGATTCGAAGATTCTTCACGTAGCCGGTAGTATTCAGATTCACGTACTGGCTCTCCGACACCATGGTCGAGATGTCGACCTCGGGAACACCGAGGGTATATTCCGTCGTATCAAAGTACGTTGCGTGGGCATCGTCGGTGAACTGAATCTTGAAGGTAAGGTTTTGCGCAGGTTGCTCCCAGTCGAACTTGAGATACACGTTGTGGACCTCGGTGTTCAAATTCGAGAACTCAATGACGTTGTCAACTTCGGTAATCTTATACTGCTCGTCGCTGGTTTCCTGCAGCTCAAGGGAATCACTTAGATCAATCGAGTTGTAGCCCAGCGACTTATAGAAGTTGATGTTGAACACGAAGACTTCGAGGAAAAGCGCGATTGCAATAATGACAGCCGCCACCTTGGCAATATGCGCAAGCAAAGAACGCCTCGGGAGGACCCGAGACTCGTACAGATACGTGATATTCCTTCGGAGCGTTGGCATGACTCATCATTATAGCGGAGAAAGGCCCCGCTCAATGAACGGGGCCTTGGGAATACGGGGTTTTCTGGTGAGAACGACGAATAGACCGCCGCGTTGCCCCTCTTACAGCTCAAGAGCCTTCTTCACGTCGGCATAGACAACGTTCGGATCCCGATCGCCATCGATGGAAACGAGCAAGTCGCAGCCACGATAGTAATCGATGAGCGGGCTCGTGGACTTCTCGTACACGTCGAGACGATTGCGAACGGTTGCCTCGTTGTCATCGTCGCGCTGGTACATCTCGCCACCGCACTTGGGGCATTGCGCGTCAGCTTCAGAGCCGATGTAGCCGCAGTCCTTGCACATACGACGCGAGGTGAGGCGCTTCACGATAACCTCGGAGTCAACGTCGATAAGAAGAGCGGCGGACAGGGGACGGCCCAGCTTGGAAAGCTCAGCGTCAAGCGCAACAGCCTGAGCGGAAGTGCGCGGGAAACCATCGAGAATGAAGCCCTTTTCCGTGTCCGGTTCGCCGAGACGCTCGGTCACAAGCCCAATGATGACGTCGTCGGGGACGAGATCGCCCGCGTCCATGAAGGACTTCGCCTTTTTACCAAGCTCGGTTCCAGCTTTCACGGCAGCACGAAGCATGTCGCCAGTGGAGATATGGGGCGTGCCGAATTCCTCGACGAGCTTGGCAGCCTGCGTGCCTTTACCAGCGCCCGGAGCACCCAGCAACACGATATTCATGATTGAGTTCCTTTCAATCAGCAAGGATAAATTCCATCGCCTATTCTACCAAACGCGCAACGTGAGCGCGAAACTTCACGCAAACGGAAAAGGCCACGGGCACTCCACCCGTGGCCTTGGTTCCTAACATGCACATGAACAGGTCATATGCAAACGGTCTTACTTGAAGAAGCCGTCGTAGTTATGCATCTTCAGCTGGCTTTCGACCTTGCTCATGGTGTCGAGCGCAACGCCGATCATGATGAGGATCGAGGTGCCGCCGAACGCCTGAATGAGCTGGTTGCCGCTGAAGTAGAAGATGATCGTCGGGATGACCGCGATGCAGGCGATGAAGATACCGCCCGGAAGGGTCACGCGATGAATCACGTTCTTGATGTAAGTTACGGTTGCAGAGCCGGGACGCACACCGGGAATGAAGCCACCCTGTTTGCGCAGATTGTCCGCCGTGTCCTCGGGGTTGAACACCATCGAGGTGTAGAAGTACGCGAAGAACACGATGAGCAGCACGGTCAAAATCCAGTTGAGCCAACCGGTAGAAACTGCATCAGCGAACGCCGTCAGCCAACCAACGTTGAACAGCGCAGCAAGCTGAGCCGGGAAGTAGATGATGCAGCTCGCGAAGATGATCGGGATAACGCCCGCAGCATTCACCTTCAAGGGGATGTAGGTGGACTGGCCACCCATCATCTTGCGGCCCTGGACGCGCTTGGCATAGTTCACCGGGATGCGGCGCTGAGCGCGCTCGATGAAGATGATCGCGGGGATGCAAGCGAGAACCACGATGAGGATGAGCGCCGTGATAGCAATGCCCATTCCGAAATCAGCCTGCAGGTTCACGGACGAGAAGATAGCAGCGGGAACGCGGGACACGATGCTCACGAAGATGATGAGCGACATGCCGTTGCCGATACCGCGTTGGGTGATAAGCTCGCCCATCCACATGATGAAGGCCGTGCCGGCAACAAGCGTGAACACCACGATGATGTCGGTCAGGACTTCGGGGACCTGGTCGGTGAAGACCACGCCGTATGCGGAGGACTTGAACAGCAGCAGGTAGCCGATAGCGTTGATCAGGCCAAGGCCGAGCGTCAGGTAACGCGTGACCTGGGTGATCTTGCGACGACCGGTCTCGCCTTCCTTCGCCCAACGGCCCACGGCGGGAATCACGCCCTGCATCAGCTGCATGATGATCGATGCAGTGATGTAGGGCATGATGCCGAGTGAGAACACAGAGAAGTGCGAAAGGGCACCGCCCGTGAACAAGTCGAGCATGGTCATCGAGACGCCCGAGTTCGAAAAGGAATTCGCGAACTCGTTGAACGGGATACCGGGCACGGGGATGTAGGCTCCGAAACGATACAGCGCCAAAATACCCAACGTGAACAGAATCTTCTTACGAAGTTCCGGTACCTTGAATGCGTCAATGATAGAGCTTAGCAAGGCTCTTCGACCTTTCCTCCGGCTGCTTCGATCTTCGCCTTAGCGGAAGCAGACACCTTATCGACCGAAACGGTGAGAGCCTTCGTTAGCTCGCCGTCGCCCAGAACCTTCACCAGCGCATCCTCGTGCTTGATGATGCCCTTAGCCTTGAGAGACTCGCCGTTGACGACCTCGCCGGCCTCGAACTTCTCCTCAAGACGGGAAACGTTCACCGGCAGATACTCGACGCGATTGATGTTGCGGAAGCCGGGGAGCTTCGGCAGACGCATCGCGAGAGGAGTCTGGCCGCCTTCGAAGCCGGGGCGCTTGCCGCCACCAGCGCGGGACTTCTGACCGTTCAGACCGCGACCGGCAGTCTTGCCATAGCCAGAGCCGTTGCCGCGACCGACGCGCTTGCGGCTGTGACGAGAGCCCTCTGCAGGCTTGAGATCCTTAAGTTCCATTGTGCAATACTCCTTACATTCGCTTCCAGGCTGTCTTACCTGGGGCTGGCAGCTCGCCGCCAGCTAACTTCCTAATAACGCCCAGATTGGCGCCACCGGTGTCCGGCACGCCAATCCGAGATTATACCTTAATGAGAATATGTGAGCGGGGCAAATCCCAACTTACAGTTCCTCCACTTTCACAAGATGCTTCACCTTGAAGATCATGCCGCGGACAGACTCGTTGTCCACGAGGTCGTGGGAACGACCGATCTTGCCAAGACCAAGGCTCTTGAGCGTGGCAAGCTGATCCTTCTTGTAGCCGATGGAGCTCTTGATCTGCGTTACACGCAGCGTTTTCTGTGCCTCAGCCATTACTAGTTCTCCTTCCCGCCGAAGATCTGAGCGACGGACATGTTGCGGCGCTCCGCAACCTCAACCGGGCTCTGCATCTTCTGGAGACCGTCTGCAGCAGCCTTCACAACGTTCATCGCGTTGTTAGTGCCGAGAGACTTGGCGAACACGTTCTTGATGCCTGCGAGCTCCATGACCGCACGAGCGGGGCCGCCGGCGATAACGCCGGTACCAGGAGCAGCCGGCATGATGAGGACGCGGCCTGCGCCGAACTCGCCCACGATGTCGTGGGGAACGGTGCCTTCCTTGGTGATGGCGACGGAGAACATGTTCTTCTTCGCGTCATCGACGCCCTTCTTGATAGCCACAGGCACTTCCTTAGACTTGCCCAGGCCGATGCCCACGCGGCCGTTGCCGTCGCCGACGACGACAAGCGCGGTGAGCGCAAAGCGCGTGCCGCCCTTGACGACCTTGCACACGCGGTTGATGTAAACGACGCGCTCCTGGAGCTCAGGAACGGCAGCGTTTTCTTGCTGTTTGCGAGCCATACGCTTAACCCCTTCTAGAATACCAGGCCTGCTTCACGAGCAGCGTCGGCCAGAGCCTTGACGCGCCCATGATAGAGGTGGCCGCCGCGGTCGAAGACGACCTTCGTGACGCCCTTTTCCTGAGCCATTTTGCCGATGATGGTGCCGATCTCAGCTGCGCCCTCGACGGTGCCGCCCTTCTTGCCCGTTGCCTTGAACTCGGGGCCGAGGCTGGAAACGCCGCAGATGGTGGTATGCGACACATCGTCGATAACCTGCGCGTAGATGTTCGAATTGCTGCGCGTCACGCAAAGGCGCGGACGCTCAGGAGTGCCGGAAATCTTGCCGCGAACGCGACGATGGCGACGGGCTAAGCCTTTCTCATGCTTCAAATCATTGCTTCTCATGATGATCCCTTCAGTAAATTACCGTAGCGCTTAAGCCCACTAGTCGCCCTTAGCAGCCTTGCCAAGCTTGCGACGCACAACCTCGCCCTCGTAGCGAATACCCTTGCCCTTGTAAGGCTCCGGCTTGCGCCACTTGCGAATGTCGGCTGCAACCTGGCCAACCTGCTCTTTGCTTGCGCCGTGAACGATGATCTCGGTCTGGCTGGGGACCTCGAAGTTGATGCCCTCAGGCGCTTCGATGACAACCGGATGAGAGTAGCCGAGGGAAAGCTCGAGGGACGTGCCCTTGAGCGCGGCGCGGTAGCCGACGCCGACGAGCTGAAGCTTCTTCTGGAAGCCATTCTCAACGCCTTCGACCATGTTGTGGATGAGCGTACGGGTGAGACCGTGGAGGCTCTTGGCCTCGCGGGAGTCATCCGGACGAGAAACGATGATCTCATCGCCTTCGCGGGCAATGGTCATCATCGGGTTGAAGCTGCGGTGCAGTTCGCCCTTCGGGCCCTTCACCGTCAAGTTATGACCGTCGATGGTCACCTCAACGTTGGCAGGAACGGCGACGGGCTGCTTGCCAATACGCGACATATCTTTGCCTTCCTTTCCTACCAGATGTAGGCGATAACCTCGCCGCCGATGCCCTTGTTGCGAGCGTCGCGGTCGGTCATAACGCCTTGGCTAGTCGAGATGATTGCGGTACCGAGGCCGCCGAGAACGCGCGGAAGGTCGTTCTTGCCGGCGTAGATGCGCAGACCAGGCTTGGAAATGCGCTTAATGCCGCGGATGGTCTTGGCCTTTTTGGGGCCGTACTTCATCGTGATCTCGAGGGTTGCGCGGGGCTCGCCATCGATGATTTCGAAGCCCTGAATGTAGCCCTCTTCCTGCATGATGCGGGCGATCTCGACGAGTTTCTTGCTCGACGGCATGGAAACCGTCGGCTTGCCGACAGAATGAGCGTTACGCACACGCGTAAGCATATCTGCGATGGGGTCGGTCATGCTCATTTTTGTTTTTCTCCTTTGATCCTTGATGAGCCTAAGCGCTCGGTTCGTTGGCGCCCATAACGCCTCCGCCTGATGCGCCGGCACACCCTAGCGTGTGAATCCGGAAAGGACTACCAAGAGGACTTGGTCACGCCGGGAAGTTCGCCTTTGCTCGCCAGCTCGCGCACGCAAATGCGGCACAGGCCGAACTTGCGATAGTAAGCGCGCGGACGTCCGCAGCGCGTGCAGCGGTTGTGCTGACGCGTGGAGAACTTCGGCTCGCGCTTGGCTTTGGCGATCATCGATTTCTTAGCCATGCATTCCTTCTTTCTTGCTTTAAAGGCCGCCTCCCTTAGGCAGCCTTAATGCCGAGGTTACGCAAATGGGCCGCGAGTGCGACCCGATTTGTTTTACTTGCTCTTGAACGGGAAGCCGAGCGCCTCGAGGAGCGCAAGGGCATTCTCGTTGTTTTCAGCGGTGGTGACGAACGTGATGTCCATACCACGGGTGCGGTCAACCTTGTCGTACTCGATCTCAGGGAAGATCAGCTGCTCGGTGATGCCGAGCGTGTAGTTGCCGCGACCGTCGAAGCTGGTGCGGGAGATGCCGCGGAAGTCGCGAACGCGCGGAAGCGCGGTGGACAGCAGGCGGTCGAGGAATTCCCACATGCGGTCGCCACGAAGGGTGACCTTGCAGCCGATAGCCTGGCCCTCGCGAACATGGAAGCCTGCGATGGACTTCTTGGCGCGGGTGACACAGGGCTGCTGGCCGGTGATGATGCGCATGTCGTTCATGGCAGCATCAAGCAGCTTGTGGTCGCTGGCGGCAGCGCCAACGCCCATGTTCACGACGATCTTCTGGAGACGCGGAACATTGTTGATGTTGGAAATGCCGAGCTCTTTCTCGAGCTTCGCGACGATTTCGCTTTTGTACTTTTCCTTCAAGCGAGGAGTAGTCATTTTTGCCTCTCATCCGATGATTTGAACGCCGGATTTCCGACCCGGCGTCCCTGGATTGCCCAGGGTCATACAACAACCTGCGCACCGAAAGGCGCGCAGGCTGAAGATTATACGTTACTTGACACCTATTTGTCGATGTCTTTTCCACATTTCTTGCAAACGCGGACTTTTTTACCCTGCTCGTTAACACGCTTGGAAGTACGGGTGGCTTCCTTGCAGTTCGGGCAAACAAGCATCACGTTGGAAACGTGAAGAGGAGCCTCAACGGTGGTGATGCCGCCCTGCGGGTTCTGCTGCGTGGGGCGCATAGCCTTTTTCACCATGTTGCACTTCTCGACGACCACGCGCTGACGCTGCGGGATGGAGCGGAGAATCTCACCGGTCTTGCCCTTGTCCTTGCCAGACAGGATCTTCACGGTGTCGCCCTTCTTAACATGCATCGAAGACATATCTCACTAACCTCCCTACAGCGTTTCCGGTGCCAAAGACACGATCTTCATGTACTTCTTGTCGCGGAGCTCGCGAGCGACGGGCCCGAAGATACGGGTGCCGCGCGGAGAGCCGTCCTGGTTGATCAGGACAGCCGCGTTCTGGTCGAACTTGATGTAGCTGCCATCGGCGCGACGCACTTCCTTCTTGACGCGCACGACGACGCAGCGTACAACCTCGCCCTTTTTCACGGAGCCGTTCGGCATTGCTTCCTTGACGCTGCAGATGATCACGTCACCGAGGCCCGCGTAACGGCGCTTGGAGCCGCCCAGGACCTTGATGCACTGCACCTTGCGAGCGCCGGAGTTGTCGGCAACCGCGAGCATGGTTTGCATCTGAATCATTGCTTAACCTAACTTTCTCGTGAATAGCATGCAAAAACGCACGTGCTATTTTGCCTTCTCGACGATCTTCGACAGACGCCAGCGCTTCATCTTGGACAGCGGACGCGTCTCCATGATCTGAACAGTGTCGCCGATGCCGGCTTCGTTGTTCTCATCATGCGCATGGAACTTCTTGGTGGTGGTGATCATCTTGCCATAGACCGGATGCGGCTTGCGCTCCTTGACGGCAACGACGATGGTCTTGTCATTGGCATCGCTGACCACAACGCCCTGGCGGACCTTGCGCGAATTGCGAGTTTCACTCATGTTGCACTAACCTTTCTCGCCTTAAGCGCTTAGCTCGCGCGCACGCATCTCGGTCTGGATGCGAGCGATGTCTTTTTTAACCTGACCAACACGAGCGGTGTTGTCGAGCTGGCTGGTAGCCATCTGGAAACGCAGGTTGAAAAGCTCAGCGCGCGCTTCCTTCAGTTTCGCCTGCAGATCGTCGGCAGACAGTTCACGAATCTCTGCTGCTTTCATTTACGCCTGCCCCTCCGTTTCTTTGGAAACAATCTTGCACTTGATGGGCAGCTTGTTGATGGCAAGGCGAAGAGCTTCCTTAGCGGTCGCTTCGTCAACGCCATCGAGCTCGAACATGATGCGGCCCGGTTTAACGACGGCTACCCACTCTTCGGGGTTGCCCTTGCCGGAGCCCATGCGGGTTTCTGCCGGCTTCTTGGTGATCGGCTTGTCGGGGAAGATCGTGATCCAAACCTTGCCGCCGCGCTTCATCTGGCGGGTCATGGCGATACGAGCAGCCTCGATCTGGCGATTGGTGATCCAGTGAGCTTCGAGGGCCTGAATGCCCCAGGAACCATGGCTCAGACGGGTGCCGCCCTTGGCTTTGCCCTTCATGGAGCCACGCTGCACCTTGCGGTGCTTGACGCGCTTAGGTACGAGCATTACTTCGTCCCCCTTTCGTTACGGTCGTTGCGACGGGAACGGCTCGGACGAGAGGTGCCTTCGAGGGCCGGCTGGGGAGCCTTCTGGCCGGGGAGGACCTCACCGTGGTACACCCACACCTGGATGCCGATGGCGCCCATGGTGGTGTTGGCGGTGCAGAAGCCGTAATCGATCTTGGCGCGGAGGGTATGCAGAGGCACGCGGCCTTCGCGGTACCACTCGCGGCGGCTCATCTCGGCACCACCGAGACGGCCGGAGCACTGGATGCGGATGCCCTTGGCGCCGCTCTTGCGAGCGGACTGCACGGCCTTGCGCATCGCACGGCGGAAGGCCACGCGGCCTTCGAGCTGCTCAGCAACGGACTGAGCGATGAGGTTCGCGTCGAGCTCGGGACGCTTGACCTCGACGACCTCGATGTTCACGGGGCCGTTGGCGATCTTCTCGAGCTTCTTGCGGAGAGCGTCGATCTCGGCACCCTTCTTGCCGATCACCACGCCCGGACGAGCGGTGGTGACGATGACCTTGATCTTGTCGCCTGCGCGCTCGATCTCGACCTTGGAGACGGCGGCACGGGAGAGCTGCTTGTTCAGGAACTCGCGGATCTCGAGGTCGTTCGCCAGGTTAGTGGCGTAATTCTTGTCGGCGTACCAGCGGCTGCGCCAGTCTTCGGTGACGCCGATGCGGAAACCAGTCGGGTTGACTTTCTGACCCATGTGCTTTATGCCTCCTCTCGCGGGGCGACGACGATCGTGATGTGGCTCGTGCGCTTGCGGATGCGAGCGGCGGAACCCTTTGCGCGGGGACGAATACGCTTCATCGTGGGGCCTTCGTCAACGTAGGCCTTCTTCACGACGAGGGACTCGGCGCGCAGGTGGTTGTTGTGCTCCGCGTTCGCAACGGCTGAGTTGAGAACCTTCTCCACGGTCTCTGCGATACCGCGATTGGTGAAGCGCAGAATCTCCTGAGCCTGGGCGACGGACTTGCCGCGAACGAGGTCGACGACGATACGCGCCTTGCGGGGAGAAACGCGGACGTAACGGGCTTGTGCTCTAACTTCCATTGTTCACCCCTACCTATCTCTTGCCCTTGTCGGCGGAATGACCCTTGAAGGTGCGGGTCGGGGCGAATTCGCCCAGCTTGTGGCCGACCATAGATTCAGTAATGTACACCGGCACGTGCTTGCGTCCATCGTGGACGGCGATGGTGTGGCCCACCATATCCGGGAAGATGGTGCTGGCACGCGACCAGGTTTTGATGACGTCTTTTTCGCCAGCTGCGTTCATGGCCTCGATACGGCCAAGCAGACGCGGCTCTACGAAAGGACCTTTTTTCAAACTTCTGCTCACAGTTACTCCTTAACGTGTCCGCGCTACTTCTTGCGACGACGGATGATGAGACGGCTCGAAGCCTTCTTCGGGTTGCGGGTGCGATGGCCCTTGCTGGGCATGCCCCACGGCGAAACAGAGTTGCGACCCGAAGACTTGTTCTTGCCTTCGCCACCGCCGTGCGGGTGGTCGACCGGGTTCATGACGGTGCCGCGGACGGTCGGGCGGATGCCCTTCCAGCGGTTGCGGCCGGCCTTGCCGATGCGGATGTTGGCATGCTCGGCGTTGCCGACTTCGCCAACGGTCGCGCGGCAGGTCAGAAGGACGCGACGCATTTCAGAGGACGGCATACGCAGAATCGCGTACTTGCCTTCCTTGCCCATGAGCTGGATGCTCGTGCCAGCGGAACGCGCAAGAGCGGCGCCCTTGCCAGGCTGGAGCTCAACCGCGTGAATCAGCGTACCAACGGGGATGTTGGCGAGCGGAAGCGCGTTGCCCGGCTTGATGTCGGCCTCGGGACCGGAAACAACCATATCGCCGACCTTCAGGCCCTTCGGGTGAAGGATGTAGCGCTTTTCGCCGTCGACGTAGTGCAGAAGCGCGATGCGGGCGGAGCGGTTCGGGTCGTACTCGACCGTTGCCACCTTGGCGGGCACGCCGTCCTTGTTGCGCTTGAAGTCGATGATGCGGTAACGACGCTTGTTGCCGCCGCCCTGATGACGGACGGTGATGCGGCCCTTGTTGTTGCGACCAGCCTTCTTGTGAAGGGGCGCAAGCAGCGACTTCTCCGGCTTCGACGTGGTGATCTCGGCGAAATCGGAGACCGTTTGGAAACGGCGGCCAGGGCTCGTCGGCTTGTACTGTTTGACTCCCATGACACTCTCTTTCTTGCTGGGTTTTTGCTCGCGCGCCTCTCCGCACACCAAAAACCCTCCTACCTTACGTGGCTTCCCGATTGCCGTGGGCACCGATGGAGGCTCGATGTCATGACGCCGGTCTAACCACGCGCCCGGGTGTATCCATAACACCGCAGACGCAACCGAAGATTATACACATCTTTTGGAATGCCGGCAAGAGGGTCTTTTCGTAACGACCTGGGAACACAAGGTGACCACAACTCTTTACCAAACCCTTCACCTAGCAACGGGTATCACTCCCCCACCCTTTTAGTAAGATGTTCCATTGAGAAAAGACGCCGCTTGACGAGACGGCGAATGAAGATACTCGACTAAGGAGCAGCATTGAGCGCATCATCCCAAGCTTCAGCGCAGAAAGTCCTCGTGTTCGACTTCGGGGCGCAGTACGGGCAGCTGATTGCCCGCCGCGTGCGCGACCTTCATGTGTACTCGGAGATCGTGCCATGCGACATCACCGCCGAGGAGGTACGCGAGATGTCGCCGTCCGCCATCATCTTGTCGGGAGGCCCGGCGAGCGTGAACGCCGAAGACGCCCCGCGCGTCGACCCTGCGATCTACGAGCTGGGCGTGCCGGTGCTCGGCTTTTGCTATGGGCATCAAATCACGGCGGTGACGCTCGGCGGCACCGTGTTCCACCCCGAGGTGGGCGAATACGGCCCCGCGACGCTTCACGTTGAGGGCGGCGCGCTTTTCGAGGGCACACCGACCGATCAGACCGTGTGGATGAGTCACTTCGACGCCGTGCGCGACGTGCCCGAGGGTTTCACTGTGGTGGCATCGACCGACGTATGCCCTGTGGCCGCGATGGAGAACGCCGAGAAGCGCATCTACACCACGCAGTTTCACCCCGAGGTCAAGCACACCGAATTCGGCCAGCAGATCCTCTCCAACTTCCTCTTCAACGTCTGCAAGCTCGAAAAGAACTGGTCGATGGACAACCTCGTCGAGACCATGACCGCCGAGTTCCGCGAGAAGGTCGGCGAGGACCGCGTCATCCTGGCGCTTTCCGGCGGTGTGGACTCCTCCGTGGTCGCCGCCCTTGGCGCCCGCGCCATCGGCAAGCAGATGACCTGCGTGTTCGTTAACCACGGCCTGCTGCGCAAGGGCGAGCCCGAGCAGGTCGAGGAAGTCTTCACCAAGCAGTTCGACGTCGACTTCATCCATGTGCACGCCGAGGACCGCTACGCCGAGCTCCTGGCCGGCGTGACCGAGCCGGAGCAAAAGCGCCGCATCATCGGAACGCAGTTCTGGAAGGAGTTCTTCGCGGTCGCCCAGCAGCTGGAAACCGATGGCAAGCCCGTGAAGTACCTTGCCCAGGGCACCATCTACCCCGACATCATCGAGTCCGGCGCACGCAAGACGGGCGGCAAGGCTTCCACCATCAAAAGCCACCACAACCTGATCCCGTTCCCCGATGGCGTGAGCTTCGACCTCATCGAGCCGCTCGACCACTTCTTCAAGGACGAGGTCCGCGAGCTGGGTCTTGCGCTGGGTCTTCCGGCGCACATCGTGTACCGCCAGCCGTTCCCAGGCCCGGGTCTGGCAATCCGCATCATCGGCGCGGTTGACAAGGAGAAGCTCGAGATCTTGAAGAACGCCGATGCCATCGTGCGCGAGGAGCTCGACGCCTACAACGCACGGCTTTTCGAGGAGACCGGCGAGCGCAACTCCGAGCACAGCTGCTGGCAGTACTTTGCGGTGCTGCCCGATATCAAGAGCGTGGGCGTCATGGGCGACGAGCGCACCTATCAGCGCCCGATCATCCTGCGCGCCGTCGAGAGCTCCGACGCCATGACCGCCGACTGGGCGAAGCTGCCCTACGAGGTGCTGGGCAAGATTTCCAGTCGCATCGTCGCCGAGGTCCCCGGCGCCAACCGCGTGTGCTACGACATAACGCCGAAACCTCCTTCGACAATAGAATGGGAGTAGGAAATTCCTTAGTTATGGGGGTATAAATCGCTTAGACGATAACGAGTACCCCAATAAGCCTCTAATTTGATATACTGGCTCCAACGAAGATTGGAGCCAGTATGCGTTTATTCCCTAGAGAAAACTACCTGAAGAAGATCCGCGGCTTCTACCATGACGACGGGATGATCAAGGTCATCACCGGCGTCCGCCGCTGCGGCAAGTCCTGCCTCATGCAGTGCATCGCCGAAGAGCTGAGGGCCGAAGGCGTCGATGACGAGCACATCGTCTTCTTCGACCTGGACCGATACGGGTACCGATCCGTCAAGACCCCTGAACAGCTCGAGGCCCTCGTCGAGCCCCTGCTCGCCATCTCGGGGACGAAGTACCTTTTCATCGACGAGGTTCAAAACGTCGACGGCTTCGAGGACGTGCTCAACGGGTTGCGCACCGAAGGCGGCTTCTCCATCTTCATCACCGGTTCGAACTCCTATCTGCTCTCGGGCGAACTGGCCACGAAGCTAACCGGGCGCTACATCGAATTCGAGATGCAGACGCTGGACTTCGGCGAGTATTGCCAGATGAAGCGCTTCTTAGGACTGCCCGTGAACCCGAACCCGGTCGCGGAGTTCGACGCCTACATCCTCGAGGGCGGCTTTCCGAAAGCGATGGATTACCCCCAGCTCGCCGACAAGCGCGCCTACGTTGCCGCCATTATCGAGGAGATCTTCGAGAAGGACATTCGCAGGCGCGTGAAGATCAAGAACGTCTCCGTGTTCAACCAGGTGCGCGACTACGTCATCAACAACTTCGGCGCCACCACGTCGCTTGCGAACATCCAATCAGACCTCGAGAGCAAGCAGGGCGTGAAGATCAAGCGCGAGACGCTCGCGCGATACCTCCAGATCCTCGAAGACGCGAAGATCGTCAGCAAGTGCGCCCGCTTCGACCCGAAATCGCGGAAATCGCTGCGGGGCGAGCAAAAGTACTACCTGGCGGACCTGGGCTTCTACTTCGCCCTCAACACCGACAAACGCATCAACTACGGGCCCGTCCTCGAGAACATCGTCTACCGCTACGCTCTCGCGCAGGGTTGCAAGGTCAGCGTCGGACGCATCGGGAAGCTGGAATGCGACTTCATCCTCAGGAACCCCGAGATGGGCTACGCATACGTCCAAGTTGCCATGACCATCATGGCCGACCGGGCAACGGAGGAGCGCGAATACCGGCCCTTTACTCAGATTAAGGACAACTATCCCAAGTACCTGCTAACGCGAAGCGACCCCATCCAGCAAAGGGATGGCATCATTCATGCCAACATCCCCGAGTTCATGCAAAATGGAAAGAAGTTCTGATGGCATCTACCGAAGAATACCTGGCATATGCGCTCGATCTGCTGCGCGAAACCCCTGCCGTCACGCATCGCAAGATGATGGGCGAATACCTTCTGTACAGCGAGGGAGTCCTCTTTGGTGGCATTTACGACGACAGGCTGCTGCTCAAGGACGTACCTGTTGCTCGCGAATCTTTCCCAAGCGAGGACATTCCCTACGAAGGAGCGAAACCCATGCTGCTCGTAGACTCCGATGACCCCGCACTTATCGCAGCAACCGTCGCGGCAATGCTCCCTCAGCTTCCACCTCCGAAAAAGAACCGAAAGTCACCCCTTGACTCTCCCCTAAGGTAAGGCCTGACAGTAGGCGCCGTAATAGGAAAGGAGGCATTCAGCATGCTGAAGATCGGCGAGTTTTCCAAGCTGTCCATGCTGACGGTGAAGGCCCTGCGTTTCTACGAAAAGGAAGGGCTTCTTTCGCCCGCCCGCGTCGACGAGTGGACAGGATACCGCATATACGACACCGCACAGCTCAGAACTGCCGCTCGCATCAAGGCGCTTCGCCAGCTGGGCATACCGATTGCCCAGATTAAGGCGATTCTCGGCGGTGCGGATGAGCGGGAGATTCTCCTGGAGCAAGCGCACACACTTCAGGAACAGCAGGCCAAGATTGCCAGAAACCTTTCTGTGATCCATCACCTACTGGAAGGAAACAGCATGAACCATCAAGTAACCGAGAAGACCATCCCCTCCTGCATCGTTTACTACTCCGAAGCGACACTCGCCCAATACTCCGACGCCATGCAGTGGATCCCAGCCCAGGGCGCTGAGGCAAAAGCCCTCAACCCAGACTTGAAATGCGCGGAGCCGCCGTACGAGTTCGTGGAGTACCTAGACTGCGAGCACCGCGAGGCCGACGTACGCGTGCGCCATTCCGAGGCCGTCGAGGAGTTCGGCACGGAAAGCGACAACATCAAGTTCCGTGAAGTCCCCGAGACCAAGGTTTTGAGCATTTACCACCAGGGCGCCTACGAAAACCTTGGCGAAGCGTACGCATTCATCTACAAGTACGCCGAGGACAACGGGTACAAGGTGGCGGGTTTCTCCCGCGAGAGCTACATTGATGGCATCTGGAACAAGGAATCCGTCGACGAGTGGCTGACCGAGATTCAGTTGCCGGTCGAATAGGGCTGATTGCTCATCGCGTCAGCCACCGCGCGCACACGAAGCCCTTTTTCTTGAGCACTCGCTTGCGTGCGAGTTAAGTTTTTGAGGAAAAACAGCCGAGAAATCTGCTAGCGAAGGAAAAGGGCCCTTCGGTATGCTTGCGGGTGTCTAAGCCAAAGCAAGCAAGAGAAAGGCCCTTCACGATGAATCTTACCACGCGCGCCGACGCGGTGGCGGCGCTCCGCGCCCACTACATGCCGGAATTGACCAGAACCGAGGACTTCGAAGCGTTCGAGTCGATCGTCGCCTCGAACGGGAAGTCCCTGC
>NZ_DBFSAP010000033.1:0-14205 GCF_048412355.1 Ellagibacter sp. | reverse complement strand
CTACGAACGTGGTAACATTCATCATCATGAGAGCCCCTTCCATGAGTGCGGCGTGGCCGCCACGGTTGACTAGACACCTTCCATTGTCGGCCTAATCCACGGAAAGTCATGCAGCAGGGGCTCTCAATTTACTGTGTCCTGTTCATATCGTCTGCAGGTCAGTGAAGAGCGGGTCGACTGCCCGAGCGACGGCAAGCTCGAACATGCGGATTACCGACGACATGTTCTGCGCCTCGTCGGGCAGGGCCTCGAGCACGTAGGCGATATAGGCCGTGAGGTAGTTCGCCGCAGCAAGCGGCCAAAAGGAGTCGCTCGCATGCTCGTCAGCAGGGCAGATGGCTGAAGCGATGGAGATGATGTCCTGCTGCATCGGCCGGCCCTCGCACCAGCGAATGTGGTCGAGCGGGTTGTATCCGATGGTGCCGTCCATGGCGTTGAAGTCAATGCAGTCGACGATGTAGCCGTTTTCCTTGAGGTAAGGGCCCATCTCGTGATAGAGGGAGCCTTTGCAATCGAGCACAATGTAGGACCCTTGGCATTGCAGCAGGTTCGGCTTGACGTGATTGCGCGTTTTCCCGCCGCCCGACGACCCGAGCACGAGAACGTTGTTGTTCAGCCCGCTTCGCCATGTATCGCAGCTGACGGATTTGTTGGCGGAAAGCAAGGTTTCTCCCTGGTAGGCTCTTCGCTGCGGGTTGCAAGCAGGCTCGCTTTCGGGCTTTGCGGCGGGGAAAGCTTGCGCGAGTTGGTTTCGCTTGGGATCTTTGACGATGGTTTTGAATTCAGTGGCCTTCATAAACTGCTCCTTAGGTTGAGAGTTGACGGTGGATGGGGAATGAGCGGGCGGGGGAAGGGCGAGCGAAGGATGGGCGGGCGAGGGAGCGAACGGCTGGCGCACAGCTTACCCGCCCGCTATCCGAGCAGGCTCGAAGCCCTCGCACGGCGCCGCTACAGCGTGCTTATCACGCGATCGGCGAGGTGCGCCGACACCGCGTCTTCCGCCTCGAAATAGGTGTCTCGGGCGGTGATCTCGAAGACCTGTTCGAGATCCATTCCCGAATGCTGGGCGATGACCTGTGCCGTTATGTCGCGAATGCGCATCAGGTCGTCGGCGCGTGCCTTCACCGAAAGGGCACTTCCGCCCACGCCTCCCGAAATGAGCGGATCGTGCACCATCACGCGGCTGTGCGGCAGCATGTCGCGCGTGTCGCCGGCGATGAACAGCAGCGCTGCCATGCTCGACGCAAGCCCCAGACACACGGTGCGGATGGGGCAGCTCGTGGCCTGCATCACGTCGTAGAGCGCCAAACCCGAGCTCACCTCGCCGCCGGGGCTGTTAATGAAAAGCGTGATGGGTGCCGCTGCGTCGACCTTTTGCAGATAGAGAATCCCGCGAATGATGACCGCCACCGATTCCGAGTCAACGGGTCCGGAAAGCTCGAGCTCGCGGGAGGCGAGCATCGCGTCGCGGATGTCGAAACGCTGAATGCCGAGATTAGTTTCCTCGATGATTTGGGGAGGGTAGACCGAAGTGCTCATGCCGTGCCTTTCTTCGAATGGCGCCAAGCGCCGGAGGGTTGTTAAGGGCAGGGTGATGCAAGGCTCGACGCCAAACGAGCGCTCACCGTCATGCAAGTTGCATGGTGGGAAAGAATGCGCACGAAGGCTCAGCGATGCCGCTCCTGCTCAACATTTCCTCATCTTCAGTTGTTGCGGTATTGCGAACGGTCATGTAACACGCCGCAGCTCGTAAAGCCGCTCGAAGCAAAGGCAGCCGGTGCCGCCCCCATGCCGTGTATGACGGGGAATTCTGTGACACACTTCGAGAAGCAAGGGCAGCCGGTGCCGCCCCCAGAACTCCCTATAAAAAAGACGGACCAGCCGTCAACGGGTGCCTCCAAAGTATAGATGAAGAAGCCCCAAAATGGCAAGCATTAATTGGAACGCTTGTTCGAATAGTATTCTCATCAGGCGTTTTAGCCATAACGCGACGCGCTGATAGCGCCAACCACAGCGCGGGGGAATGCGAGCACATGCCGCACCCTCGCGCCGTTCGGCTGCCCGCTTGCGGCTAATCCTGCGTCATGCGGCGATAGCGCTCGAAGCGGCGCAGCGCGTCCTCTTTGCCCTGCTCGAAGAGTCTCTCGGCCTCCTCAGGGAAGGTCTTGGTGAGCGAGGCGTAGCGGTTCTCGCCCGCGACGAACTCCAAGTAGTCCCTGGTGGGCGCCTTGGAGTCCAGAGTCATCGGGTGCTCCTTGCGCGGGTCGTAGCGGTACAGCGCCCAGTAGCCGCTTTCCACCGCACGCTTCATCTCGCCTTGGACATCGTGCATGCCGCACTTCAGGCCGTGCGAGGTGCAGGGCGCGTAGGCGATGATGACGGAGGGGCCGTCGTATTCCTCGGCCTCCTTGAGCGCCTTGACCAGCTGGTTGTAGTTGGCGCCCATCGCCACCTGGGCGACATAGACGTTGCCGTAGCTCATAAGGATTGCGCCCAAATCCTTCTTGCCCGTCTTCTTGCCGCTCGCCGCGAACTGCGCGACGGCGCCCGCGGGCGTGGCCTTCGAGCTCTGGCCGCCGGTGTTGGAGTAAACCTCGGTGTCGACCACGAGGACATTCACGTTAGCACCGCTCGCAACCACGTGGTCGAGCCCACCGAAGCCGATGTCGTATGCCCAACCGTCGCCGCCGAACATCCAAAACGTCTTCTTAGCCAGCTGATCTTTGAACTTGAGGACCTCCTCGCACACCTTCTTGGCGCTGTTGGTGAGCGAACCTGCCGAAGCCTCGATTGCTGCCACGAGCGTATCGGAGGCCGCGCGCGAGGCGTCGAAGTCGTCGAAAGCGGCGAGATAGGACTCGCACGCAGCCTTGACCTTTTCCATGGCGGCGGGCTCGGGTGCGTCGCCTTTGCCTTCCTTCGGGTTCTCCAGGCCGCACGTGAGCACCTGCAGAAGCTTCTTGACACGCGCCTTCTCGGCCACGCGCTGCTGAGTCGAGCCCAGGTAGAGACCTAACGATAGCTCGGCGTTGTTCTCGAAAAGGCTGTTGGTCCACGCAGGGCCGAACCCGCGCTTGTTCACGGTGTAGGGGATGCCGGGGAAGGGCGCGCCCCAGGCCTGCGAGCAGCCTGTGGCATTTGCCCAGTACACGCGGTCGCCGAACAGCTGGGTGAGAAGCTTGGCGTAGGGTGTCTCGCCGCAGCCCGCACAAGCAGCGGAGAACTCGAGGAGCGGCTGTTTGAACTGCGAGCCCTTGACCGAATAGGGATCGAACACGCTGCCCTTGTCGGCAAGCTGCAGGCCGTATTCCCACAGCGTGCGGCTCGCGTCGGTGAACTTGGCGGGCTCCATGGAAAGCGCGTCTGCCGGGCACACGTCGGCGCAGCTGCCGCAGCTCGTGCAGTCGAACTGACTCACTTGGAGGGTGAAGCGCATGCCATTGGGCAGGTTCTTGCCGCCCTTGAGCGCGACGGTCTCGAACCCGGCGGGGGCGGTGGCGGCCTCCTCCTCGCTCACCAGGTAGGGACGGATCGCGGCGTGGGGGCACACGAAGGCGCAGCGATTGCACTGGATGCAGGCGTCGGCCTTCCACGTGGGCGTCGTGACAGCGATGCCACGCTTCTCGAAAGCGGTGAGACCCATGTCGATGACGCCGTCCTCGTAGCCCGCAAACACGCTCACGGGGAGCTCGTCGCCTTTCTGGGCGTTCACGGGACGCAGGATGCTCGTGACCACAGCTGGCAGACCCTCGTCGCCACCAAGCTCGTCAAGTTCGGCATTTGCCCAGCTCGCAGGGACCGAGACCTCCACGCACCTCTGGGCGCCCTCCTCGATGGCGGCCACGTTGCTTGCCACCACAGCGTCTCCCTTGCGCGCGTAGGTCTTCCGCGCCGCGTCCTTCATATAGTCGAGGGCTTGCTCGACCGGCATGAGCCCTGAAATCTTGAAGAACGCCGCCTGGAGCACGGTGTTGATGTGGCTGCCCAGACCCACGCGGTGCGCGATCTCGACCGCGTCGACGGCGAACAGGTGGATGCCGTTCTGAGCGATGTAGCGCTTCATCGCTCCGGGCAGGTTGGCGTCAAGCTCCTCGGCCGTCCAGCCCGTGTTCAAAAGGAACGTACCGCCCGGCTTCACCTCCTGCACCATGTCGTACTGTCGCACGTAGCTCTGATTGTGGCAGGCGACGAAATCGGCGCGTTTCACGTAATACGTGCTGCGGATAGGTTTTTTCGACAGGCGCAAGTGCGACTTGGTCACGCCGAAGGACTTCTTGGAGTCGTACTCGAAATACGCCTGCGCGAACAGGTCGGCGCAGTCGCCCAAGATGCGGATGGTGTTGTGGTTGGCGCCCACCGTGCCGTCGCCGCCTAAGCCCCAGAACTTGCAGCTGTAGGTGTCGGCGTCCTTGATGTCATCGAGCGGACGGACGGGAAGCGACAGGTTGGTCACGTCGTCGTTGATGCCGATGGTGAAATCGCGCTTCGGCTCGGGTGATGCAAGGTTCCTAAACACTGCGACGATCTGAGCAGTGTCGGTGTCCTTGGAGGAAAGCCCGTAGCGCCCGCCAATGACCGTCACCTTGCCCGCGCGCTCGCTGTTCGCGATAACGCTCGAGACGTCCAGGAAGAGCGGCTCGCCGGCCGAGCCCATGCACTTGCAACGGTCAAGCACCGCGATGCGCTTTACGCTTTCGGGCAAGGCGCCCAGGAAGTGCTTCGCCGAGAAGGGACGATAGAGGTGCACCTGCAAGAAACCGTAGCGCGTGTTCGTTCCCGCAGCCTGGGCCTTCGCGTTCAAATAGTCGCATGCCTCCTGCGCGGTGCCCGAGACGCTGCCCATCGCGACCACGACGTCGGTCGCGTCGGGCGCGCCGTAGTAGTCGAACACGTGGTGCTCGCGGCCTGTCACGCTGGCGACCTGCGCCATGACGCCCTCGACCACGTCGGCCAGCTCGTCGTAGGCGGTGTTGTTCGCCTCGCGCACCTGGAAGTACACGTCGCCGTTCTGTACGGTGGCGCGCAGCATAGGGTGCTCGGGGTTCAGGGCGCGCGCCCTGAAGCGCTCGAGCGCCTCGGTGTCCATGAGCGCGGTGAGCTCCTTGGTGTCGGGCATGTCGATGCGCGAGAGCTCATGTGAGGTACGGAAACCGTCGAAGAAGTGCATGAACGGGACGCTGCCCTTCACAGCGGCGAGGTGCGCAACGGCCGCCATGTCGGCCGCTTCCTGAACGCTTCCCGAGCTGAGCTGCGCAAAGCCGGTGTCGCGGCATGCCATGACATCGGAGTGGTCACCGAAGATGCTCATGGCGTGCGTGCCCACCGTGCGGCTCGCCACATGCAAGACACCTGGCAGGCGCTCGCCGGCGATGCGGTAGAGCACAGGTATCATAAGCATGAGGCCCTGGCTCGAGGTGAAGCTCGTGCCCAGGCCTCCTGCCTGCAGCACGCCGTGGATGGCCCCGATCGCGCCCGCCTCGGACTGCATCTCGGTCAGCTGCACGCGCTGGCCGAACATGTTCAGGCGGCCCTGGGCGCTCCAGCGATCGGTGTGCTCGGCCATGGGCGAAGACGGCGTGATGGGGTAGATCGCCGCCACCTCGGTGAAGTCGTAGGCGACATGGGCCGCAGCCTCGTTGCCGTCAACCGTTACGTAATTGCTCATCTTAAAGTCCCTCTCCCCGACAATGGTGCCAAACGCAAGCGGGGGCGCGCATGACGGCCCCCGCAAAACGGTCGTTCTCGATACAGGTTACTTCTTCGCGAGATCCTGAAGCCCCAGTTCCTGAACGGCGGCTTCCCTCATCTTGTACTTGAGGATCTTGCCTGCCGCGTTCATGGGGAAGGAGTCCACGAACCTGATGTAGCGAGGCACCTTATGACGCGCAATGTTGCTCATCATGAACTCGCGGATCTCGGCCTCGGTCATGGACTCGCCCTCCATGAGGATGATGCAGGCCATGGCCTCCTCGCCGTACTTCTTGTCGGGCACGCCCACGACCTGGCAGTCGCTCACCTTGGGGTGTGTGATGACGAAGTCCTCGATTTCCTTGGGGTAGATGTTCTCGCCGCCGCGGATGATCATGTCCTTTAGGCGGCCAGTGGCCACGAAACAGCCGCGATCGTCGCGCATGAGCAGGTCGCCAGAATGCAGCCAGCCGTCCTCGTCCACCGTCTTGAAGGTGGCGTCGGGCATCTTGTAGTAGCCCTTCATGATGTTGTAGCCGCGCGAGCAGAATTCCCCAACCTCGCCGTTGGGCAGCTCTTCGCCGGTCTCCGGGTCGATAATCTTGCACTGGACGTGCGGGAACGCGTAACCGACGGTCTCCGTGCGCAGGTCGAGCGGGTCGGTCCAGGCGCTCATCGTGGAACCCGGAGCCGATTCGGTCTGGCCGTAGACCGACACGATGCCGGTCATGTTCATCTCGTCGGGCTGTGCGGCGCGCTTCATGAGCTCGGGCGGGCAGCCGGCTCCGGCCATAATGCCCGTGCGCATGTGGCTGAAGTCGGTCTTCTTGTAGTCCTCGTGGTTGAACATCGCGATGAACATCGTGGGAACGCCGTTGAAGGCGGTGATCTTCTCCTGCGTGATGCAGTGCAGCGACGCCTTGGCGCTGAAGTAGGGCATCGGGCACAAGGTCGCGCCGTGCGTCATGGACGAGGTCATCGACAGGGTCATGCCAAAGCAGTGGAACATGGGCACGTGAATCATGAAGCGGTCCGCGGTGGACAGGCCCATGCGGTCGCCGATGCACTTGCCGTCGTTCACGACGTTGCGGTGCGTGAGCATGACGCCCTTGGGGAATCCTGTGGTGCCGGAGGTGTACTGCATGTTGCAGACGTCGTCGGGGCGAACATCGGCGGCCATGCGCTGGATCTTCTCCAACGGCACAAGATCGGAGCGCTCCATGGCCTCATCGAAGGTGAGGCAGCCAGGCATCTCGAAGCCGACGGTCACGACGTTGCGCAGGAAGGGAAGCTTCTTGCAGTGCAGCTGCTCGCCGGGTTTGGCCTCGGCAATCTCGGGGCACAGCTCATTGATGATCTGGCGGTAGTTGGAATCCAGGGCGCTCTCGACCATGACGAGCGTGTGCGTGTCGGACTGACGCAGCAGGTACTCGGCCTCGTGGATCTTGTAGGCGGTGTTCACCGTGACGAGTACGGCGCCGATCTTGGTGGCCGCCCAGAAGGTGATGTACCAAGCAGGCACGTTGGTGGCCCAGATGGCGACCTTGCTGCCAGCCTTCACGCCCATGGAGACAAGCGCGCGGGCGAACGTGTCGACGTCGTCTCGGAACTCCTCGTAGGTGCGCGTGTAGTCGAGCGTCGTGTACTTAAAACAGTACTGATCGGGGAAGCATTCGACCATCTTGTCGAGCACTTGCGGGAAGGTCAAGTCGATGAGCTCGTCTTTCTTCCACACGTACTCACCTGTGCCGTCGTGGTTGAGGTAGAGCGTGCGGCGCTTGCCGCGGGTGTCCTCGAAGCGCTCCATGTAGTTCACGAAGTGCGGGAAGATGACCTCCATGTCGGTGAGGTCGGGCATCCACGCGGGATCCCACTCCAGCGACACGTAGCCGTCGTAGTCGATGGAGGACAGCGCGCGCACTACCTCGTCGATGGGCAGCGTTCCCTCGCCGACCAGGTTGAAGCTGCCGTCGTCGTCGGAATCGCGCATGTGCACGTGTTTGATGTAGGCACCTAAGTTCTTGACCGTCTGTGCGGGGGTCTCGCCGCCTGTGCGGTAGACGTTGTGGACATCCCACAAGGTTCCCAAATAGTCGCTGGCGTAGCGGTCCATGATGCCCGCCATGCGCGTGGTGCTGGAGAAGATGCCGCTCGACTCGATCAGCAAGACGACGTCGCTGGCTTCCGCATAGGGCACAAGCTCCGCCAGTGCGGCATGGATAGCGTCCTCATCATCGTTTTGCGCCACGACGACGACCCGCTCGACACCGGCAGCGGCAGCGAGGTCGATAAGGTCTTTGGCGGCCTGGACCTGCTCCTTGCCCGCCGAGATGTCGACGGAGGAATCGAGCGCGGGGATGCACAGCCCCTTGTCGCGCAGCGCGCGAGCGGTTGCCTGGGTGTTGTAGCGCTCAAGCGGGCCACCTTTGCCGGTGAAAACGGCGTTGATGATGGGGTTGTGAATCTCGATGCCGGAAAAATCCATCTCGAGCGCGGTGCTCACGAGCTCGTCCCAAGAGTGGTCGGCCCAACCGCGGGTGGAAAAGGAAAGCTTCATTAGTTCTGCTCCTCGTAAGCGATCTTGTTGAGCGCGTTGATGTAGGCGCGGATGCTGGACTCCACGATGTCGGTGGAGATGCCGCGACCGGAATAGACCTTGCCGTCGGCGATGAGCTTCACGATGGACTCGCCCATGGCCTCGCGGCCCTCGGTGACCGCCTGGATGCGGAAGTCGTCGAGCTCGTAGTGCTTGCCCACGACCGACTCGATGGACTTGAAGGAGGAGTCGATGGGGCCATCGCCGAGGGAAACCGCCTCGATGACCTCGCCGTCCTTGCGCAGGGAGATGTGGGAGGTCGCCTTGAAGCTCAAACCGGCGTTGATGACATAGCCCTCGAGGATATAGGTGGGAGGCACCTGCAGGGCAGCGGATGCCACGATGGCGTCGAGCTCGGTCGCACCCACGCGCTCCTTATTGGCAGCGATCTTCTTGAAAGCCTCGAACACCGCAGCGGCGTCCTCGTCGGAGAGGCTATAGCCCAGACGCTCGACATACTGCATGACGGTGTCCTGGTCGTCGCCAGCGGTGAGCACGACCCCCTCGACTGCCTCGGAAACGGAGCCGGTGAACTGGGCCGCCTTGGAGCGGTCCTCGCAGCACAGGCGTGCGACCTGGTTCATGGCGCGCTTGAGCTCGGTCACGCGGACGTGGCACTGGGCGTCCAGTGTATCGGACTTCGCGGCGAGGATTCTCGCTACGTTGTCGAGCGCGACAACGCCCATGGGGTAGGACGTCGCCTTGACCAGGGAAGCGCCTGCCATGACGCCGGCAACGGCGCAGGCGTCCGCCATATTGAGATTATTGCAGCACGAAATACCCAGATCGATTTCGGCAAGTTGGGGAGCAGCCTTGAAAAGGTCGCCGATAAACTGGGCGAACTCCTCAGGCAGCATGGAGCCCGCGGCGTCGCACACGGTCACAGTCTTGGCGCCGGCGCGGGTGACGGCCTCGATGACCTTCGCCAGATAGGCAACGTCAGTGCGGGTGGCGTCGATGGCGACGAACTCGACGTCGTCGGTGAGCTCGGCGCACTTGGCAACGGCGCGGGCGGCGTCGTCGATGAGCGCGTCTGCCTTCTTGCACTGGATGTATTCCATGGTGGAAGGGCTCACCGCAGCCTCGACCTGCAGGCGGACGCGCTGCGCGCCCTTCGCGGCGCTCCAAACCGCCTCGATGCTCTCATCGTCCATCTTCACCGGAACGGCGAGCGTGCTGTTCTTCACCAGGGAGGCGATCGACTTGATTCGCAGGCTGTCCACCTTTGAGGACTCGATACCCTCGACCTCGATGGCGGCGACACCAATACGGTCGAGTATCTTCACGATTTCAAGCTTTTCCTTGAAGGATAGGGAAAGCGCCTTCGAGGCAGCTGCTTCCCTCATCGTGATGTCACTGACGCGTATGTCTCTCATGTACGACTCCTGACTTATACCAATCGTTCCCTAGGAAGTGCCTGCGGCAATCCCAACCGAAGCGCTCGCGGGCACTCAAACACCTACCTTAGCGCTAAAGTTTGCATTCTCGCACCTCATGCGCAAGCAAGCGATAAAAACTGCCAATTTTAGCGGTAAACGCCGATTCGCTTCTGCGTTTCTGCGGAACTCAACCTCAACCTCATCCTGCTCGAAAAGGACGCGCTCGCGGTTTGCGCCGTCACACGCCGAGTCGAATCGCTGCTACGATATCCTTGAGCAGCTCAGGGGGGAGCTCTTCAAGGTAAGGGGGCAAGATGAAAAAGCTCATGACTGAAGAAAGCGAGGGATAACCGATGATGCTTGAAACCGAGAGATTGCTCTTGCGCCCTTGGAGGGAATCCGATGCCGAAGATCTCTACCGCTATGCCAGCGACCCAGAGGTCGGTCCTATCGCGGGGTGGCCCGTTCATACGAGCGTCGAGAACAGCCGAGAGATCATCCGCGATGTCTTTTCCGCCGAGGAGACGTACGCGGTGTGTCTAAAAGAGGACAGGCGCGCCATCGGAAGCATCGGCCTCATCCCGCCTGAGCAGACCCAGGTCGCCGCGCCGCCTACGGAGATGGAGATAGGTTTTTGGATCGGCGTCCCGTTCTGGGGCCGCGGCTACATCCCGGAGGCGGTTCGCGAAATTCAACGGCATGCTTTCGAGGACCTTGGCTGCACGGCACTTTGGTGCGGCTACTACGACGGCAACGAGAAGTCAAAGCGCGTCCAGGAGAAGTGCGGGTTCGCCTTCCATCATACCGAGGAAGGCGTCGATTGCCCTCTGATCGGCGATGTGCGCATCGAACACTTCACGTATCTGAGTCGGGAGAAATGGAGTCCCCTATAGGTTCCTAACGTTCTTCAGGGGTATCGGGGTGCTCGCGCCACGGCGGCGGGTTCATCACCGTCATATCGAGGCGAAGAGTCTGCGCGATGAGCGTCGCAAGCTCCTCGTCGGTGATGTCGGGCTTCGCTTTCATCATGCCTACAATGCCGAACAGGAGAAGCCCAAAGGTCTCGGGAACCAGCTCGATCTCGATGGTTCGGTAAGCAAGGTACTCGGAGACGATATAGTCTTGGATGCACGCGACACATTCACGCACAGCTCGCGTTGCGAATCGGTCGCGCATCCCCAACTCTTCAAGCACGCCGATCAGAGGGCGGGGGGTGCCGTCGGCGGTGTAGAGCGTGCGGCGAAACGCCGCGACGCAGTTCTTCAGCTCCGAGGGCGTGTCGCCAAAGGCGCGCAGCTCGTTCCAAGTCGATACGCTCTCGACCACGTCCTCGAGGTAATCATCGATCACGGCGTCGGTCACGGCCTGCTTGTCGGGAAAATAGTAGTACACGAGGCTGCGGGTCACACCGGCCTTGCGCGCGATGGCAGCCATGCTGGTCGCCGTCACGCCCTGCGCTTCGTAGAGTTCGCGCGCCGCCAGCATGATGTCGCCAGCGGTTCCTTCCAGCCTCATGCTCTTCCTGACCTGTCGCGTCACATGATGCGGCAGGTCAGAGGTAAATTCTGGCATCGAGTCGCCTCTCCTTGCGACCATGGCGGCTCCTTCGCCAACATCGGGGCCGCCTTGCTCGCTGCGATTCGCGAGAGTCAGTTCCTCGCATCAACGGTTTTCGTCGACGACCTCCTGATACTTCTTGGTGTCATTATAGAGCTCGTCTTTCAACGGGTTGAGCTTGAGCACGCGGATTCGATGGAACTGGTAAGCGGCGAGGGCCACATTGGAGGCAAGGGCGATCAGGCTCACGACAAAGAACGCCGTAGGGTTGTGCGTCGTGGGGATTTCCGCAAAGGTGTAGAACTGCGGAAGCGCCATAGCGAACATCGCGTAGAGCGTCAGCGTCTGCGCGCGATGCTGCAACCAGGCGCCGCGCTTGGTGAAAAACGTGGGCACGGTGCAAGCGATGAGCAGCGCCAGGCCAGTGTACGTGGAATGGTCGGACATGCAATTGTAGGTGTAGGCGAAGTTCCACAGGTCGTAGGCGATGATCCACATCCACAGCATATCGGGCCAGATCATGTCGCGCGACTTGTCCTTCGAGATGAAGATTCCGAACCAGCCGCAGATGGTGATGATGTTCAGGATGCCCGCGATGGCGTTCATGATGTTCCAGGGGCCCGATATCATCCATACGTGGTCGACGACGGCGCCATCCCACAGCCCGTAGGAGAACATCTGCACATCGCGCACCACAGCTTCGCAGATGTTGATAGCCAAGATGAGCGGCGGGAAGCACAGCGCCCAGCGCTTTTCGTACAGATGGCGCACGCGGCCGTCGGCGCCGCGCCACTTCACGAACCTCAGCGCCATGAAGCCGACGCACCCGGCCAGCGCCGAGTAGGTTTTAGCCCAGTTGAACCAGTTGCCCGTGCCATACTCGTTGCCGGGCGCCGCCGTGTGGGGCCACACGAAAATGGTGAACACGACGGGGGCGACGACGAACAGAGCCACGCCGCCCCATACGCTTGTGCGTCCGAACTCGTTGAATGCCATCAGGGCGAACACGACGAACAGCCAGATTGCCCATACCATAGGGTCGGATGCCTGGTACAAAATGCCCATGGGTCCTCCTTCTGTCGAAAGGCACGCCGCCGCGTCTTTCCCTAAACACATGCGGCGGCGCAAGTTCTCATAGCGCTACGGGCGCGTAACCATGGTCTTGACGCGGCCCTTCTCATCCCAAGCGGCCTCGTAGCCGAACTCTTCAAGATTGGCCAAGGCAGCCTCGCGCTGGTCGTCCGGAACGTCGATGCTCTCGAGATACACCCTGCGGAAGCGCGGGTTGTCGATGTAGAGCTCCTGCTTGAAGGGGTTGCGCTTCTTCCCGAAAATCGTGTATGCCTGGTAGATGAACACGCACGCATTGAACGCAAGGGCGATGGCGGAGATGGTCATGTGCGCCGCAGGATTGTTCGTTGAGTGGACCACGAACGCAGGATGCAAGAAGAACCAGGGAATCGTCATGGTGACAATCATGTTCACGGCAAGCGTGCGGACGCGATGCTGGGCGTATGCGCCGCGCTTGATGAAGAACGCGGGAATGGTGCACGCCGCAAGAAGCACCAGGCCGCAGTACATGGAGCGGTCGGAGACGCTGTTGTAGGTGTAGGCGAAGTTCCACAGGTCGTAGCCGATGATCCAGAACCACAGCTGATCGGGCCATACGTAGTCCTTCTTCTTGC
The DNA here is from genome assembly GCF_048412355.1 of Ellagibacter sp. NCBI lineage: Bacteria > Bacillati > Actinomycetota > Coriobacteriia > Eggerthellales > Eggerthellaceae > Ellagibacter > Ellagibacter sp. The sequence continues at coordinate 1,300 of NZ_DBFSAP010000033.1, read as the reverse complement.
CGCGGCTGACGATAATGCCGAAAAAGCCGCAGATGCAGATGGCGTTCAAGATTCCCGCAATGCCGTTCATGACGTTCCACGGGCCGCCGACCACCATGTAACCGTCCACGATGCCGTTGACGCCCGTGAGCTGGAAGTCGCGGATACACGCTTCGAGGATGTTGACGGCGAAGATGATGGGCGGAATGCAGACGATGTACTTTTTCTGGAACAGGGGGAAGTACACGATCAGCCAGCCTAAGATTGCTCCGGCCAAACACGAGTAGGTCTTCACCCACTGGAACCAGGTGCCGGCACCTGTGCCCTCGACCGCAGTGTGGGGCCAAACGAAAATGGTCAAAACGAGCGGCAGGGCAATGAAGATGACCGCGCCAACCCACTTGTTCAAGCGCGACAGCTCGTTCATACCGATCAAGAACACCAGATAAAGCAAAACGCTCACAATCGCCGTCGCAGAAAGCGGCTCGTAGAAGAACATGGCATCTCCCCTTTCTCCTCCTGTGCACCGGCAAACCGCTCTGAAGGGGTTTTAACATGACCGAGAAGGCCCTTCACCTGGGCGATTTGCCTCTTTAGCGCGAAGTGTAGCAAGGAGTTTTCTCGTTGGTTTGACGTTTGCACCTTGATTCGTCAAAACTGGGAAGCCGACTGCTGCCCGCCATTGGCCAGTAGGTCTTCTAATGTCCCTCTTTTGAGACATGGGGGTGCCGAGCTCGTTGGTATTATTTTGCATGTAAAGGCCAGCCTAGCTGGGGCCGACCAACGATAGGAGACTGAAATGGGATTCATGGACAACGTCATGGGCAGCTTTAACGACGAGGCTGGGAAAATCAACATCGGAACAGGCCAATATCGCGTTATGCAGGTCGTCCTGAGGGAGAAGTTCGTCGGCAAAGGATCGAAAAACTTCGCCGAAATCGAGGAGCTTTGCAACCAGCAGTACGCTGAAGGATATCGCCTTCACACGTTCGCTCAGTCGACGGCAGGCTCCACCGGCATCGGCGGCGGCGATCGAACCGTGTGCAACCTCGTGTTCGAGCGCATGAACTAACCCAGGCGCGCCGGGAAGCTTCGTGCCCCGCGCCCTCGCACGCACAAACAAGATGCGCCCCCGAGCGTTCTCGCGCGCTCGGGGGCGCATCTTGTTTGCAGCGCGAACCGCAGCGACGCGTGGACTTGCAAGCGCAGGCATGATATAGTTCGCCCATGTCGTTGGGCGAAAAGGAGCGTCGAGGCAGTGCATTTCCCCTGCAGAGCAACAGGAAAGGCTCATATGCACGGCCTCCGTGCCCCTCTATTC
>NZ_DBFSAP010000032.1:0-8164 GCF_048412355.1 Ellagibacter sp. | reverse complement strand
CGGGGCAGGATGCCACTCTCCTTTGCGAGGTCGCGCCCGGCGCCTCAGCCGCTATGTCGGCATCCCTGCCCGCCAGAGTCTGCATTGCATCTGAAAGCATTCGATATTCGGCTCCCAAATGCAACAACTAAAAGATAGGAGATTGCTATGGCTTTCAAAGAAATCGCACCTGAAGAACTGATGCTCAACCCGTTCACAAAAATCGGGAAGGAGTGGATGCTCATCACCGCCGGCGCCGATGCCGAGCATTGCAACACCATGACCGCGAGTTGGGGCGCCATGGGCGTTATGTGGGGCAAGAACGTGGTGAGCGTTTACATCCGCCCACAACGCTACACCAAGGAGTTCATCGATGCGAATGAGCACTTCACCTGCGCCTTTTTCGGCGAGGGGAATCAACGTGAGGCACTGAGCCTTTTGGGTAAGGTTTCCGGGCGCGACGTTCCCGACAAGATTTCCCAGGCGGGGCTTACCCCTGTTGAGGTCGGCGGGTCGGTTGCCTTCGAGGAGGCCGAGCTTGTGTTCGTATGCCGCAAGCTGTACGCGCGCGAGCTTCCGCCGGAGGACTTCATCGACACCTCCTGCGATGCGCGCTGGTATCCCAACCACGACTACCACACCATGTACATGGCCGAGATTGAAAAGGTTCTCGTAAAGGAATAGCCCTGCACTTCAGAAAGCAAGGATGCCCGCACAAGAGCCAGGCGGGACGAGGGAAAGCCCGCGCGAGGTAGAGGCACGCGCGGGCTTTCTGCTACAACGAAAAGAGTGCGGCGGCGTTGCCTTTGGCTGCCCGGGTCTTGTACTCGCGCACAATGGCGAGCCGACTGACGGTCGATGAGGCAAGAGGGTGGGGAAGCTCCTCGGGCGGAAACCAGCCGACCTCCGTGCTCTCGTCATCCCCCACGAAAGGTGCAGCATCGTCGTCGGTGGGCGAGCAGATGAAAAGGATGTCCAGGTATCGGCACTGGTCGCCGTTCGCGTACTTCACCAGGTAGTTTGACGATTTTACGCTCGCGATTGCCTGCGGTGCAACATGCACGCCCGTCTCCTCGAGTACCTCGCGCACGCATGTGCGGCCAGGCTCCTCCCCAGGCTCCACAATGCCGTACACAAGTGCCCATTCGCCTGTGTCGCTGCGTCGCCCGAGTAGGATGCGCCCGTCTGCATCTTCGACATAGGCCGTAATTCCCGTAAGCCAAAGCGGGTCGTGGCCGATCTTCTCGCGCAGTGAAAGGATGAAATTCGGGGTCGTCATCGCGGCCTCCTACTTCAGAAGCGGCGTCAGCTCGCCAAGGGCGAACACGTCGAGCTCGCGCGTGGCGCGCGAAATGCTCGTGTAGAGGCGGTTTTTCGCGATGCGGTCATCGGTGGGGAAGAGTCCTGCGCTTGCGTTCGGGATGATGACGTGGTCGAACTCAAGCCCCTTCGCAAGCGGCAGCGTGAGCAGCACGCACCCCGACCGAGGGAGCGCTCCCGTCGCATCTACCAGCTGGGGAGCGTCGTCCCCCAAAGCCGCGACAAGTTTCGTCGCCTCGTGCTTCCACGGCACGATGACGGCAGTGAGCCCCTCGTCGCTCGAGCCCGCCTCGCGCACGGCCTCTCGCACGGCATCCGCCCACGCGTCCTTGTCCTCGAAAACCTCGACGCGCGGCGCCGAGCTCTCGCGTTGCACGGACGACACCTCCATGCGCTCGCTTTCGGGCAGAAGGCGCGCGAACAGGTCGGTGATGCTGGGGGTGGAGCGGTAGCTCGTCATGAGATGACACTCGCTCACCTCGCCGCGCAGGCGCTCAAACGTGCTTTTGACCTGTGCGAACGTGAGTCCACCCTCGCGAATCGCCTGGTTCTCGTCGCCGAGCAGCATGAAGTGGGCGCGGGGGAAGAACCGGGCGAGAACTGCGAGCTGGGGAATCGTGTAGTCCTGCACCTCGTCGATCATGACGTAGCGCGCGTCGGGGTTCGAGAGCCCCGTGCACGCGATCTTCAAGTAGAGCCACGCCGCGGGCTGTAGGCTTTCCGCACCGATCAGGCGGCGGCCCAGGTTGTCCACGTGGAGCCACTCGTCGCGCGCGATCATGCCGTACGCGATGTCGAAGCGGCCGCGGATCAGCTTGAGCGCGGCCTTGCGCACCTCTTTGTCGTCGTCGATGTTCACCGGCTCGCCGAACGCCGCGAGCTGCTCGTCGTGGGTGAGGGATACCACCTCGTCAAAGGCCTCGTCGCTTGACGCCATCGAGGCAAGCTTGGAGTCGAGACGCCGCGTGAGCTCCTCGCGCATCAGGTTCGACAGGCGCGCGCCGGGCTCGATGCGCGGCCATTTCGCGCGCACTTGATGCACCTGCGCTGCCGTGATCAGCTTCACGTGCCCCACGCGGATGTCGCAGAAATCGCCCTGCTCGTATTCAAACCTGCCGCCTTCAAGCGCCTCGTCGATGCGCCAAAGGGTCGCCTCGTCGACGGTGCCCTTCCCGAAGCCCTGCCCCTGCGGCAAGAGCGTGCGCGCGAACTCCGCGAGGGTGAGGGTCTCCGGGTTGCGCTCACCCATGTCGGGCAGCACGTTCGCGATGTAGTGGCGAAACACCGGGTTCGGCGTGATGAGGAACACGTCCTCGGGGCGGAGGCTCTCGCGGTGCTGGTAGAACAGATATGCGATGCGCTGGAGAAGCACCGAAGTCTTGCCCGAACCCGCGATGCCGGCGACGAGCAGCACGGGGCTGTCCTCGTGGCGAATGACGGCGTTCTGCTCCTTCTGGATGGTCGCGGTGATCGCCTGCATCTGAGAGGTGCGCTGCTTGGACAGCGACGCGAGAAGCAGCGAATCCTGGATGGCGATGTTGGTGTCGAAATAGGCGCGCAGCTCGTCGCGCACGATGTCGAACTGGCGGCGCAGCGTGAGGTCGACGGCGATCGTGCGGCCGTTCGCGCGGTAGTGCGTGGGCCCCATGTCCTGGTTGTAGTACACCTCGGCGACGGGCGAGCGCCAATCGACCACGAGGCGCCGACAGCTGTCGTCGGATACGCCCGCAGCTCCGATGTAGAGCTCCTTCGGCGCGGCGCCGCGTTTGAAGTCGAGGACGATCTTCGCGAAGTACGGTTGGCTCAAGAGCAGGCCGATATTGGAGAGCTTCTCGGCGGCGGCGTCTTGCGTCTGGTTGTACGAGTCGATGACGCTGTTCACGGTCGCGAAGTCGGCGTAGGTCTCGAACGCCTCGGTGTCGCTGCCGTAGTTCTGCTTGATTTCCTCCACCATCTGCTGTTTCGTGGCGGCAGCCGCATCCTCGTTCTTGCGCATCTTGGCCGCAAGCGCACCCGCCATCGACCGCAGCGTTGCATAGGTATCGCTTAAATGCTGCTGCTCCTGGGCAAACACGGGATCGTTCTCGCTGCCCTCGTCGTTGGCGACGTCGAGGGCAGCGAGATTCCCGTCGCTGGTTTTCGATTCGGATGCGGTGTCGTGTGCGCGTTCGTCTGACATGGACGGCTCTCCTTGGCTGAAATATCGGACGAACCATTGTAGACCATTAGGCGCGCAGCGTCACTCCCTCGGGGAGATCGGCGGGGTCGAAGTCGAAGTCGTCTTCGGCGTCCTCGTCGGCGACAGCTGTCGGCACAACTTCGGGCTCGGGGGCTTTCTTCTCGCCGAAAGCGGCGTCGAAGGCGTCGAAGCTTGCGCGCGGCACGGCGAACGTGATGTGCGCGATGGCTCCGGGATGAGCCTCAATCCATTCCTTGAACAGGCCGACCGACATTTCCGCATCGAACCCTTGCGGCCCGCATCCAAAGGCGCCCACCACAAGCGTCTCGCAGCCGTTCTCCGCCGCGATGCGCAAGAGCGACTCGATACGGCTGGCGAGCGCGTGCTCGCACTCGCGCTCCGAGCGGTGGTTTTCCATCGCTCGGGCGCGGATGGGCTCGGGGATGGCCAGCACGTCGGCGCGGCGGATGGTGCCATCGCGCACGAACGCCACGTCGGGCAGGTAGAGCGCTCGATCGGTGAACAGCATGCCGGACGAGTAGCCGCGGTTCTTGCTGTGATAGAGGTCCTTGCAGGCGCAAAGCGCGGGGTAGAGGTTGCTCTCCGCGCAGAGAATCTGTTCGGGGCCGAAGCTTCCGTCCTCATAGGCGCCGCCAGGACGGGTGAACGAGCACGGGTCGACGACGACGACCTTGCCCTGCGCGCCAAACACTGCCTTCGGCGCGAAATCGGTCGTCACCGATGTCGTGGTTTCGCCTTCCGCCTCGGCTACGGGAAGCTTGCGCCCTTCGCCGTTCTCGTAGATCTTGGCCGCCTCGACGGTCGCTTTCGTTTCGCTTGCGAACGCCCCGCGCATCAACGCAAGGTTCTTCGCTGCGGCTTCGCGCCGCTCGTCACGTGTGGGCATGCTGCGTCCTTCCCTGGGGATAATGCGAACATCGTTTATGGTAGCAGTTTCGCAGGTTGGGGAACGGGTCGGGTAGGAGATGCCACAAGGTTTGCCCAGATTGCCGGCGCTCTGGGCCTCCCTTCCACTCGACGAGGGCTCTTTGACAACGCCCAGTCGCTCAAACAGTCCTCGCTGCGCTTAAGGAACTCGCATTGTGGGCGCCGCCGAAGAGCCCCTGTCAGGCCGCGGGTCCCAGTCCCTTTTGGCAACGCCCAGTCGCTCAAACAGTCCTCACAGCGCTTAAGGAACTCGCATTGTGGGCGCCGCCGAAGAGCCCTGCTGGGAGCACTCCTCGCGCAGCCCGCACGTGCGATCCCGCGAGCGCTTTTCGTCCCTTCGCTTCGCGCGATTCGGCGGTTTTTGGACCCCTGTACGAATCGCTCACCTTCCCATGCAATATAATGCGCTTGTAAATCAAGCAAATGGCGTTGGCGGACGTGTGCGGATCGCATCTCGGATAGAAGCGGCCCGCAGAGGGGAATGCAGGTGAGAACCCTGCGCTGTACCAGCAACCGTAAGACGCTTGCGCTCGCCCGAGCATAGGGGCGGGCCAAGCCGAAGTCGGATTACCTATCTGCCAAACAGCCCTGGGAAGGATGGTTCGACTTGTTGTGCCCTCATTTGAATTGGCGGGAACACCGTCGCAGTGCCATGTTCGAGGCAGCAAACATTTCCCTTCTCAAAACGAAATAGCCCGTCTCGCCGGATGGCTCGGCTTGGGAGCTGCGGGTTCCTGTGCCGTCTGGCAAAAAGGCGCGGCTTGAAAGGGGGTTGCCCGAAAAGGGGACAGTGCGAAGCTATGTCGTGGCGGCGTCGATGAAGGCGCGCCGCGAATCGGTGAATCAAACGGAGAAGCAAATCCAGACAATCAAGCAGATAAGGAGGCTTGGATGAATCTCAGGAACAAGTTCGTTTCCCTGCTCTTGTCCGTTGTGCTGGCGTGCGGCCTTGTGCCGCAGCTCGCGTTCGCGGAAGTGGGGGCGGTCGCCGCACCGCAGAAGGTGACGGTGAGCTACCATTTGCAGGATGCGACGAGCACGTATCTCGTCAACGAGTCCGACGTTGAGGTCGCAAGCGACGAGGCGGAGTCGATGGGCTTCGCCGACCAGGTGACCGACGGCGTTTCGGCGCTCGACGTCCTGGTCAAGGCTCACGAAGACGCTTTCGGGATGACGAAGGACGACGCGGCCGACTATCTGGCCGTGAGCGACGCCGGCTACGTGACGAAGCTCTTCGGCCAGGAGACGTCCGCCAACGGTTTCATGCTCAATGGCGCATATCCCAACGACGGAACCGAGAGCAGCTGGGGCGGGTATAACGGCACGACGGTGGTCACGCAGGTGGTTGCGACCGGAGACGTGCTTGACTTCTTCATTTACGAGGACCAGAGCGGTTGGGGCGACCAGGCTGCTTGGTTCTGCAAGGATGGCGTGGCGGTCGACTCGATCACCGTTCGTCCTAGCAGCCAGACGAACCTCGTCCTGAAGGGCGTCGCGTACATGTCGGGCTATCTCTATAAGGATGCGGAAGCGTTGCGCGCCGCCGGCATGCCGATTGCAGGCGCGCAGCTTGCGAGCGTCGACGGGGAGAACTCCACCTGGGCAGACGTGGACGGCGCTATCACATCCGATGCCGGCAGCGTGACGTTTGTCGCCCCCAGCGAGGAGGGGACCTACTACTACACGGCTCACTCCGCTGGCGGCACTGCCGTCATCCCGCCCGTGCTCAAGGTCGTCGTTAGCAACGATGCGCCGGTGCCCGCTCCTGCAGCGGAGCTGACGGCGCTCAGCGTGGCGAGCTTCGATAGTTTCCCCAACGCGCTCGAGCTGGCGCCCGCCTTTGACGCGGATGTGACCGAATACCGCGTGCCCGCGGTCAAGTGGAGCAGCAACTCCTGGGAGCGCATGTTCCGCGTCAAGGCGTCGGCGCCCGAGGGGACCGTCATCTCGGCGAGCCTCAACGGCGGCGCGCCGAAGTCCGTGACATCGGGCGACTCTGCCTGGACGCTCTTCAGCGGAAGCGACCTGCTCGTTAAAGGCATCAACACACTTGCGGTGACGGTCTCCGCGTCCGACGCCGCCGACGCCGAGACGAAGACCTACACGGTCACCGTGCCCGTCGGCCCGATGCTTTCCTTCTCGGTCGACCCCGCAGATGCGACTGTTAGCGTCACCGATCCCGATGGCAATAACGTCCCCGCGACGGCGCCTTTGCTGTTCTCGGTTGAGCAGGGCAAGACCTACACGTACACGGTGAGCAAGGCCGGCTACGTGACCAAGCGCGCCACCATTGAGGCTTCGGCTGACACGACATCTGTCCCGGTTACGCTCGAGAAGGCGCCCGCGAGCTCGCTTGTCGACTTCGATTCCGCGTGGCCTTCGTTCCGTGGCTCTGACGACAACATGGCCATCGTGGATGCGAAGACTCCGCGCACAGCCGACGAGGCAAAGACCCTCTGGAACACAAAGCTGACGAATGGTTGGGATCGCGTCTCCAACACGCTTATCGTGGGTGACAACCTTTATGCGCTCGCAGGCAAGGAAATCAAGAAGATAGACAAGGCGACCGGCAATGTGATCGCGACGGGCGCTCTCGCGAGTGATAACAGCTGGTACGACGGTCGTCTCGCATATGGCGACGGAATGCTGTTCGCCACGGTCGACAAGGGTCGTGTTCAGGCGCTCAACGCCAACACGCTTGAGTCGCTGTGGGTGAGCGAGGAGCTTGGCGGCTCCACGACGACGCCGATTTCCTACAAGGACGGCTACGTCTACACGGGAATTACCCAGGGGTCGTCGAGCGAAGACGCGGTGACGTATCTTTGCTTGTCGGCGACCGACGAGGACCCTTCAGCGACTGACGAGGTGAAATATCCCACCTGGATTTACCGAGCTGAAGGCGCGGGCTGCTACTGGGCTGGCGCCTACCTGTCAGGCGATGTGATTGTCTTCGGGTCCGATGCAGGCGTTTTGACCTCCTGCAACGCGAAGACCGGCGAGGTCGTAGGGACGTTCCAGGCTGATGGGCAGATTCGCTCGTCTATTGCCTACGCGGACGGGAACCTTTACTTCTCGACGAACACGGGGAAGGTGTATTCCGTTCCCATGGGCGCAGACGGCGCGCTTGACGGCGGGTCTGCCAAGTCTGGCCAGGTCGACGGCATGACAAAGAGCACCAGCACGCCCGTTGTCTCCAACGGCCGTCTCTACATCGGCGGCGGGTCGTCTTCCTTCTCCTCCGGTGTTGTCGCGGTCATGGACACAGCGACGATGAGCCCTATCTATTCGGCCAACGTGCAGGGATATGTGCAGTCCTCGGCGCTTTTGAGCACTGGCTACGCTGCGGACGGCGGCAAGGTCTACGCGTACTTCACCTACAACAACACCCCTGGTGGAATCCTGGTTCTCGAGGATGCGGCGGGACAGACGGAGGCGAAGGTTAGCAACCTCTACGTGCCCGAAGAGTTTCTGGCGCAGTATTGCCTCTGCAGCCCGATTTGCGATTCCGACGGCACCTTGTACTACAACAACGACTCGGGCAACCTCGTGGCTATAGGTCGGGATTCGAGTGAACCCGTGCCGCCCGAGCCCCTGCGCTTCACCGACGTTGACTACAACTCCTGGTACGCGCCCGGCGTGGAGTTCGTCGCGAGCCGCGGCCTTATGACGGGGTACGAGGGCACCACGGTCTTCGGCGTTGGCAATGCGCTCACCCGCGGCGAGCTCGCCACGATCCTC
>NZ_DBFSAP010000031.1:0-3362 GCF_048412355.1 Ellagibacter sp. | reverse complement strand
CGGATGGGGCAGGTTGCCAGACTCCTTTACGAGAAGCAAGGCTCTCATCGGCCATGTCGGCAACCCTGCCCGCCAGAATCTGCATTGCATCCATAAGCATTCGATAAAAGGCTTAAAAATGCAACGACTTAAAGATAGGAGGAGCTATGGAGGACTTCCTGACATCGTTCTTCGTCGCTCCGTTCACCGGGCTGGCAACGGGAATTGCGAGCGCGACAAGCCCCCTGGACGTCATCGACGCCGTCGACGGCTTCGTGTGGGGCCCAATCATGATCTTGTTGCTGCTGTTCACGCACATCTTCATGACCGTCCGCACGGGCTTCATTCAGAGAAAGCTCGGCACGGGCATCAAGATGTCGGTCACCAAGGACGACCCTTCCGATGCAAGCGGCGACATCACTCAGTTCGGCGCGCTGACCACGGCTCTTGCCGCTACGATCGGCACCGGCAACATCGTCGGCGTGGGCACGGGTCTTCTGTTCGGCGGCCCGGGCGCCATCTTCTGGATGTGGATTACGGGCATCTTGGGCATTGCCACCAAGTACTCCGAGGTCTTCATCGGCGTGAAGTACCGCGTGAAGGACCACTCCGGCAAGATGCTCGGCGGCGCGATGTATGCGCTTGAGCGCGGCTTCAAGAACAAGAAGCTCGGTCGCATCCTCGCTATCCTGTTCGCCCTGTTCGCGTCGCTGGCAGCCTTCGGCATCGGCGCTTCCACGCAGTCGAACTCGCTTGCCGACGCCCTCTACAACACCTCGCTCGTCGACGGCAAGGCCATCCCGCAGTGGCTTGTGGGCGCAGTCGTCGTGGTGCTCGTCGCCATCGTCATCTTAGGCGGCATCAAGTCCATCTCGAAGGTGTGCGAGAAGCTTGTCCCCGTCATGGCGCTCTTCTATGTGGTGTGCTGCCTGATTATCATCGGCATCAACGGTCAGTACCTCGGCGAGGCGGTTCGCCAGATCATCGAAGGCGCGTTCACCCCCGCTGGTGCTGCCGGCGGCGCTGTTGGCTCGACGGTGACGCTCGCTTTGCAGTTCGGCTTCAAGCGCGGCATCTTCTCCAATGAGTCCGGCATGGGCTCTGCGCCGCTCGTTGCCGCTTCCGCCACCACGAAAAACCCCGCACGCCAGGCTCTCGTTTCCATGACCGGCACCTTTTGGGACACCGTCGTCGTGTGCCTCATCACCGGCCTCATGTTGATGACCACCCTGATCGCGAACCCGGAGCTTTCCACCGCCATCGCCAACGGCACCATCTCCTCCGGCGCGGGCCTTGCGACCGCCGCCTTCGAGAAAATCCCCGTATTCGGACCGTTGGTACTGCTAGTGGGCCTGCTCACCTTCACCTATTCCACCATCCTCGGGTGGAGCCAGTACGGCAACCGCGCGATCAGCTATCTGCTCGGGAAGAAGGCGGTGCTTCCATACTACATCGTGTTCCTGCTGTTCGTGTTCTGGGGCTGCATGATGGTCGGCGACGCGTCGAACAGCGCCGCGGTTTCCAATTTGAGCTCTACGGTGTGGGATTTCGCTGACGTGATGAACGCGCTCATGGCCATCCCGAACTGCATTGCGGTCCTCGGCCTGTCCGCCGTCGTCGCGCGCGAGACCAAGCACTATGTCTACGATGGCAATTTGGAGGAAGTCGACGACACCGAGATTCCGCAATACGACGAGAAATAGCAGCTTGCGCGAATAGCATCCTTGGTTGAGGAGTGCAGGCATCAAAAAGCCCTCGGCGCTTGCATTTCTGCAGGCAGGCCGAGGGCTTTGTGTCGTTGAGTGGCGTAAGACCTACGCCGTTGAGCCGCCTCAACTCGACCCCGATCCCGCGCAGCAGGCGTAGCAGTGGTTGCCGAAGCGAATTTCGCGCTTCAAAGGAATCGTCGGGTCCGCCGCCACATCCGCGATGGTGAGGCCGCTTTTGCAGGGCATGCCGACCGCCTGGTTGAAGTCGCAGTCGTACAGGGTACCGTCCCACGACACCGAAAGCTGCGTGCGGCACATCATCGCCGGGACGGTTTCCTCGTTGAAAGCCCCGATCAGCGTGTTCATATAGCGGTCCATGTTGTTCGTCTTGAGCAGTCGCTCGCCGAAGCGGCCGCCGGGTGCGTTGGTGATGGCGAACAGGTTGTCGAAGTCGATGTTGAAATCGGCCTTCAGCTTCGCCTTGTACTCCGCCTCGAGCGCTTTCTGCTCGGGCGGGAGAAACGCGCCGAGCGGGTTGAACACCAGGTCGAGCTCGAGCTTTTTGCCGCCGGGTCCGGCACCTTCGCCCTTGCCGTACCCAAGCGCGCACAGGCGCTGGAGCATCTCGATCGTCGGGTCGAAGGTGCCCGCGCCGCGCTGCTTCTCGGAAGTTTTCTTCACGTAATGGGGAAGCGACGCGATGACGGTGATACCCAGCTCGGCCCACAGCTCGGGAATGTGCTCGTAGCCGGGCTCCTTGCAGATGCTCAAGTTCGAACGCGTCATCACGCTTGCGCCCGCGCCGATGGCCTCGCGCAAGAACCACTCGTAGTTCGGGTTCATCTCGGGAGCGCCGCCCGTGACGTCGATCGTCTTGAAGCCGCGGTCACGGAAAACGGTAAGGCACTGCTCGAGCGTCTCGCGCGACATCTCCTCGGTGCGCGCGGGGCTCGATTCCACGTGGCAGTGCCTGCATGCCAGGTTGCATTTCAGCCCGATGTTGATTTGGAGCGTGTTGAGCGCGTTCTCGGTGAAGCGATATTCCCCCACGCGCTGCCAGAAGGGTGGAAAGGCGGCGAGCGCCTCGTTCACCTCTTCGATGTATCCCATGATCCTCCTCTCGTCTTTCTCGTAAAGCGAGGGCCCGGCGCGCTTCGCGACCAGGCCCTCGAAGGATACGCGATGAGGCTACATCTCGAGGTTCTCTACGATTTTCTTCATCTGCACGCCATGGGCGAGCGCCGCGCCGCCGCGGATCGCATTGACCACGTGGAAGGCCTCGGTCATCTGCTCTTCGGTGACGCCCTTCTGCAGGCAGGAGTTCGTGTAGGCGTCGATGCAGTACGGGCACTGCACGGCGGTGGCCACGGCGAGCGCGATGATGGACTTCTCGCGGGCGGTCAGCGCGCCCTCTTCGAACACCTTGCCGTAGTACGCCATGAAGAGGTCCCACAGCTCAGGGGCGCCTTCGCCAATTCCGTCGGCGGAGAATTTCGCGAGATCTGCCGGGTCGTAATACGTTTCCATGGGGAGCTCCTATCTTTTAGTTGTTGCATTTGGGAGCCGAATATCGAATGCTTTCAGATGCAATGCAGACTCTGGCGGGCAGGGATGCCGACATAGCGGCTGAGGCGCCGGGCGCGACCTCGCAAAGGAGAGTGGCATCCTGCCCCG
>NZ_DBFSAP010000030.1:0-5217 GCF_048412355.1 Ellagibacter sp. | reverse complement strand
CTCAGCTGGGAGAGCGCGTGACTGGCAGTCACGAGGTCAGGGGTTCGAACCCCCTATTCTCCACCATGAATTCAATCGCTGGTCGAACAATCGGCCAGCGATTTTTTTATCTCCAGGCTAGAGGGCTCGAACCCCGCGAGGTTCGCCAGTAGTTTTGATCCCCCTGAGGGCAAACTTTCTCAAACGGGGGTAACGGGTCGTGTCCGAGATGCACATTGCGGAGGGCAACTCGGTTTTTCGCCACTGTTTTCCTGTCTGCTCGTTTCTGCTGCGTTGCGATTCTGCTTTCCCGCTCGTCGCAATCATGCGCTTTGCGGGATGTGGCGTTTGATTGCTTTCCGGTAGGCTTTCCCGTAGCGCGTGGGCGTGGTGTTTCTGCGGGTGATGACCCCGATGGTCATGGTCTCGTCCACGTCCAGCGGAACGGAGATGATGTTTTCGCCGTTGAGCTCGTGCGATATGACCCCGCTGCACACGGTGTACCCATTCAGCCCCACGGCCAGGTTAAACAGCGTCGCTCGGTCGCGCACGCGGATGTTCTTGCGGCGGTCGAGCGTGCTGAGCAGCTCCTCGCTGAAGTAGAACGAGTTGAAATCTCCCTGCTCGTAGGAAAGGTAGGGGAAGTCGTCGAGGTCGTCGAGCGTTACCGACTCGCGTTCCGCAAGCGGATGAGTGCTCGAGATGAACACATGCGGCTCGGCGGTGAACAAGGGCTCGAATAGAAGATCTTGGCTTCGCAGCATTTTCTCGATGACCTCGTGGTTTCGCTTGGAGAGGTAGATGATCCCCAGCTCGCTTTTCATGCGCGAGACGTCCTCGATGATCTCGTGCGTCTGTTCCTCGCGCAGGGTGAAATCGTAGCGGAAGGCGTTGAACTCGCGTATGACGTCGACAAACGCGTTGACGGCGAACGAATAATGTTGGCAGGAGACGGCGAAACGGGGGACTTGCTGCGTCTCTCCCTTGTATTTCTCCTCCAGGAGGTCGGCCTGTTCGAGCACTTGTCGGGCATATCCGAGAAACGTCTCGCCCTCCGACGTTACCACGACACCCTTGTTCGTGCGTTCGAAGATGACGACGCCCATCTCGTGCTCCAGATCGCGGATTGCGGCGGTGATGGAAGGCTGCGACACGAACAGGCGCCTCGATGCCTCGGTGATGTTGCCCATCTCGGCGACTTTCACGACGTATTTCAGTTGCTGCAGTTTCATGAGCGCTCCTCGCCTGTGGGCCATCGGTGTTCAAGGATAGGGGATAATAACGTTCTTGCAGGCGTTTCGCGCAAAGAACGCAAAAGGGGAGAGCTTGTTTGCTCTCCCCTTAGGGGGTCACGCGCGGTGTGTGGAAGGCGCGCGGAAGTCGTGCGGCTTGGTGAAACATACTTGTACGTGGCGACTTGCGATCTGCGCTCAGCTTGCGACATGCGGCGCGCGCACGGCCTAAGCTAGTTGCCCCACACTTCTTCAGCGATCTCGCGCACGAGCGCCACCTTCGCCCACTGCTGCTCCTCGGTGAGCTTGTTGCCGATCTCGCAGCTTGCGAAGCCGCACTGCGGGGAGAGGCAAAGATTCTCGAGCGGCACGTACTTCGCCGCCTCGTGGATGCGCGCGATGACGGCCTGCTTGTCCTCGAGTTCGGCGCGCTTCGTGGTGATAAGCCCGAGCACGACCTTCTTGCCCGCGGGCACGCTCGAAAGCGGTGCGAAGCTGCCGGAGCGCTCGTCGTCGAACTCGAGGAAGAGCGCGTTCACGTGCTCGTTCGCGAGCAGTGCGTCGGCAACGTCGTCATAGCCACCCTCGCAGGCCCACGTGCTGTGGAAATTGCCGCGGCAGACATGCGTGTTGATGCAGAGGTCGGCGGGCGCGGCATCGAGCACGCGGTTGTTCACGCGCAGCAGTGTTTCCTTGATGCGCGCGAGCCCCGCTTGGTCGGTCCCGAAGAAAAGCTCCGCCTTCGGATCGACAAGGCATCCCCACGAGCAGTCGTCAAACTGCAGGTTGCGGCAGCCCGCGGCGTGAACCTGCTCGATGAATGCCAGGTAGGCGGCGACGATGTCGTCTTCTAGGAGCGCGTCGCTTCCGTATGCGGCGTCGGTCGCCTTGCGGTTCATGGGCATGATGAACTGCTCGATGAACTGCGCGGGCGCGGGTATCGTCAGCTTCGCCGTGGTGTTCTCGTCCTCGAAGGACTGGACGAAGCGGAAGTGCTCGACGAAGGGATGCTCGCCTGCGAGCGAAATCTTCCCCGTCAGATAGGTGTCGTCGATCTTGGCGGCCTCGTCGTGGAACGGCAGGCCGTCTTCGGTTGTGGAGTGACCGATGCCCTCGAATGCCCACATGAAGTCAAGATGCCAGGCCGCACGGCGGAATTCCCCGTCGGTGATGAAGCGCAGGCCGGCCTTTTTCTCCTTCGCGATGAGGTCGGTGATGCACTCGTCCTCGACTGCCTTCAAGGCTGCGGCGTCGATTGCACCTGCGCTGAAATCCTCGCGCGCCTTCTTCAGCTTCGCGGGGCGAAGGAAGCTGCCGACGACGTCGTATCGATTCGGTCCATAGTTCACTGCCATTGTCTGCCTTTCGGTTGGATGCTTGCTCGGGCTCGTCTCGGTGCCTCTTTTATTCGGCACTTGACGTTTTGGCTATCGCCGCGTTTATGTCGGTGTGAAGTATAGTCACGCGCTCGGAAATCGGGAAATACATGAATTGATGCAATTGCTATAGGGAAAACCTATCGACGAATGCGGACATCGAAGAAGTGTGTCTCCTCTCCCGCATCCTGCAACCCGCGTCGCTCGTCTAGCTCTCGTAGACGATGGCTCCCATGTTCGTCGCCTCGTAGCCCTCGATTGCGTCGATCGCGCCGTGGAAGGACTCGCTTTCCGCAATCTTGCGAATCTCCCGCACAAGCGGTGCGGTGCGCTGGCTCTTCTCGACGGCGATGTCGAGCCATTCGGTTTGCAGGGAGACGAAGGCGAGGTCGGGCAGCTCCTTCGCCAAACGCTCGACGCCGATCGCCACGTCGGCGCATCCCTTCGAGTGTAGCGTCGCCGGCGGTTGACCTTCGTTCCCCATCGCCCCTCTAATCTGAGTCGCTCGCATGGCCGGCTCCCACCTGTTTTCGGGGTGGCGGAGTATAGCGCGATGCTCTGTCCTATTCGATGCGCAATCTTTTGCGATAGGCGCGCGGCGTTGTGCCGTAGGCACGCTTGAATGCGTCGGTGAACGCTCCTTGGTTGCGATAGCCTGCGCTTTTGGCGATTCCGCCGATTTCGCGGCTTCCATCAAGGAGAAGGCGCCGACCGTGCTCCAGGCGCCGTGCGCGGATGTATCTTTGCGGGGTGTCCCCCTGAACATTGCGGAACGCCGATATCATCTTCCCCTCGCTTACATGGGCGATATTGCACAGCGTTTTCGTGCTGAGATTGGATGATAGGTTGCCATCGATGTAAGAGCAGATGCATTCGACGCAATCCTTGTCGCTTATGTGCGCGGCGTCGGCTGTCGTGCCCCTCTCGGGAATGCCGCTCGCTAGCAGCGCGAAGCATTCAATCACCTTGGCGTGATAATACGCATCGGCTACTGATGTGGCGGGGTAGGTGATGTCAAGCCCTCGAAGCGCCGAGGGCAAGCCGGGCACGCCATCAGACGTGGTGAGCCGCCCGATGGTGCGACGCAGTTTCTCCTTGTCGCAGCGCAAGGCGTCCGCATAGCGGTGCATCGCTTCGGGGGCAATGGTGATCGACGCCGATGAAAGCCGCTTGCCGGGCTCAAACGAGCTTGTGTAGGTGCCGCCATCCCAGTCATGCCCTATGAGCTTGCAGTTCGATCCGGCGCACTCGGGCGAGCAATACTCGGGCATTGCATGCTCATAGAGGCCGAACCCCAGATAGGGAACAGTCTCTATGGCTGCCTCCACGGCGCGTTCGTACGTGATGTCCATCGACACGACGATAGTGTCGCCGTCCATGAGGTAGAACCAATAGGATCCCTTGCCGTATCGGGGGTCGACAAACCATGTCTCGCCGATGCTTCGCACCAGGTTTGCCTGCCCGAAGCCGCGTGCGATCGCTTCTTTCGCGCGTACGGTGTGCAGCCGCGTAAGCTGTGTGACGAACATGTCGTAAAGCGGGTTTCCCTGTTCTGAGGCATAGCTTCCGTTTGATTTTTCGGTGGAACTTGATTTCTTTTCGGCGTCGTTTTCCATCTTCTTGTTCCGTCTTTCGCATCGCTTCACCGAGCTTTATTGTATCGCGAATAAGTCACCTATGGCTAACTGATAGGAAGAAGGACGAAAACTGCATGGCTCTTTCGATGGATACGTCTTTGCCCTTGAGCGCGGTAGTGCAGGCGCGGTCTTCGCTGTCCGCCGACGCCGCGCCGCGCCATCTCGACCCGCGCGTGTCGCTTGCGGTGCTGGTGATGATTAACGTACAGATGGCGCTTTCGCAAAGCCTGTTCGCCGAGATGGGCGTTTTGGCGCTTACCGTTGCCGTGATGGCGTATTGTCGCCGCTTCTCCGCGATTGTGCGCTGGCTTGCCTTCTATGCGCTGTTCGCCGTGACGGCGCAACTGCTCGTGGCGAGCGGAAGCACCTTGCTTTCGCCCTTTGCGGCGTCGCTTCTCATGTACCGCCATGTTCTGCCCGCCTTCATGTTCGCTTTCAACATGATCGCAACCACGCGTCTCGGCGAGCTCGCTTGTGCTCTGCAGGCGATTCGCGTTCCCTCGAATGTTTCGGTTGCGGTGTGCGTAGCGTTTCGTTTCCTCCCCACCATGGGTCGCGAATTCTCCGCCGTCGCCGACGCGATGAAGACGCGCGGCATCGCTCTCACGCCGAAATCGGTCGTGTGCCATCCCGCCAAGACCGCCGAGCATTTCCTTGTGCCCGTGATCGCGCGTTTGGGCCAGATCGCCGACGAACTGGGGAACGCGGTCGTCGTCCGCGGCGTGGGGGCGAGTGCGCACCGCACCTCGTATTACCGCCTGAGGATATGCGCAGTCGACGTCGCATGCCTTATCGCTGCGATGGTGCTTCTGGCGTTTGCCGTTTGTCTTAGAGCGGGGGTGCTCTGATGACGGAAAATGCCGCCGCGGCGAAGGCTTCGCCCTATGCTATCGAGCTCGATGGATGCACGTTTTGCTACAAAGGCGCTTCCCGTCCATCGCTTCGTGACGTTTCGCTTAAGATCCCTCGCGGTCAATGCGTTGTTGTGACCGG
>NZ_DBFSAP010000029.1:0-10769 GCF_048412355.1 Ellagibacter sp. | reverse complement strand
ACATAAGGGTGCTGAGCTGCCTCGAATAGTCGAATTGGGCCATGGAGTATCTTCGCCACATTCCTTGTATCTTCGCCAAATATAAATGATATGGCGAAGATACTCCATATGTGGCGAAGATACAAGGGCAGATGTCTTCCTGCGCGCAACACCCTCGGGGAGGGCTTTCGAGGCGATCCGGATGGTCGCCTTTTCTAATCTCCGAACTGTTACAATAACCATATTGATAATATACGCCCTGTAATGGCGTAGCCGTAGCCCTCGGGGAGGGCTTTCAGGATGGCTTCCGGGCGGTCGGTTTCGGCTGCCTCTTTAAATGCCTTAAGGTGTACAATAACTTCATTGATAATATATGTCCCGTATAGAACACCCTCGGGGAGGGGCTTTAGGTATGGCTTTCGAGGCGATCCGGATGGTCGCCTTTTCTAATCCCCAAAGGTGTACAATAACTTCATTGATAATATACGTCCCGTATAGAACACCCTCGGGGAGGGGCTTTAGGATGGCCAAGAAGAAGTTCACAAAGGAGCAGGAGCGGGCCTATTGGCAGGGCAAACGAGAGGCTTACATCGCCATGAGCCGCCGCATGCTCGACGAGCCCGGCTGGGAGTGGCGCGATCCACTGGCTTTCTACAGGGATATCTTTCCCGAGGGGTTCCTCCAGGAGAGGTGGGGCGATGACGGCAAGCGCAGCGAGTTCGACGGCAAGCCCAACGCCATCGCATTGAAGTTCGGCCCCAAGACCCGCAAGCAGCCCGTCAAGGGCAAGAAGGTCGACGTGCCCGTCATAGAGCGGTTCACGATAACCGACGACCTGGAGGGCGTCCCCGCCCTCGTGAAGGCGTCCATCGCCGAGAACGCCCCCGTCTACATGGCCCCGGTGTCCTGGTACGGCAGGAACAACAAGGCGGCCAACGCGCGGTTCCTGCACGCCTTCACGGTGGACCTCGACGGCGTAACCCTGGCGAAGCTCGGGAGCGTGCTCAAGCAGATGCGCAACGGGCACGACCCCGCCAACGAGAAGTGGGTGTCGATGCCGCAGGCGTCCTACATCGTCATGAGCGGGCGGGGGCTCCACCTGTACTACCTGCTCGACCGCCCAGTCCCGCTCATCCCCGCCGTCGTGCCCTTCCTGCAGCAGCTCAAGCGCAGGCTCACCGACGTGGTGTGGACCGACTACACCAGCGAGGATGGCAACGAGGGCAGGCAGTACCAGGGCATCTACCAGGGCTTCCGCATGCCGGGCACCACGACGAGGCTGAACGGGAACGGCATCGACTCCAAGGATACGAACAAGTACGAGGCCCTGGCGTTCATGTACGCGCCCGACGGGGTGATCGGGCCGCAGCGCGTGACGCTGGATTACCTGGTGGACTACTGCGGCATCCGCGGCAAGGAGATCCCCGGCGAGCTGTACCGCGTCCTGGAGACCAAGGGCGGCCGCACCCCGATCGCCGAGGCCAAGGCGAAGTGGCCGGAATGGTACGAGCGCCGGGTGGTGCAGGGCGAGGAGAAGGGAGGCTACGACACCAACCGCGGGGCCTACGAGTCGTGGCTATCCCGCATCGAGGACGAGGCCGTGGTGCACGGGCGGTACTTCGCCGTACTGGCGCTCGTGGCCTACGCCGTGAAGTGCAACGTGCCGCTGGAGGATCTGGAGCGCGACGCCTACGCGCTGGTCCCCGCCCTCGACAAGCTGAGCGACGACCCGGGCAACCGCTTCACGGACTACGACGTGGCGTGCGCGCTCTCCGCCTACGGGTCCAACGATCTAAGGTTCTGGAAGAACGAGTACATGTGCCGCCGCGCCAAGATCGCGCCGCACGAGAATAAGCGCAACGGGCGAAAGCGGGAGCAGCACGTCAAGGTGATGAACGCCGTTCGTGACGCGCTCGATCCTGGTGGAGATTGGCGTAACAAGGACGGGGCGCCGACGAAGCGCGACGAGATACGCGCCTACGCCGCCGAGCATCCCGATGCGAGCCGCTCGGCCATAGCGAAGGCGCTCGGCGTTTCCCGCACGACCGTCATCAAGTGGCTGAAGTCGGATCACGTCACGCAGCCGGGCGGCAAAGCAGAAGGCTCGACGAGCATCGAGGAAGCGGTCGACAAAGCCATCGACGATCATTTGTCGTTGATAATCGGCAAGCACGGGGAGGCCGTCATAGCCGACAGGGAGGACTACGAAAGCCAGCAATCCCTAGCGGACTTGCTCGAGGAGGCGGGCGATTGGGCGTTCGACAAGTACTGGGACCGCTTGGCGGAGAAGAACGGCAGGAGTGTCTGTAGGGTGAGCATCCAGAGCATCGTGGACGATTTTGCCCGCTCGCAACAACCGAACACGAACGACTAAATTACCGAACATATCGAAAAGAGCAATCGGTAAATAGTCGATTTATTTGCCGATTCATCGACAAGCGGAATATATAATCGCTGATAGATAGGGAAAACCGTAGACCAAATAAGGGATATTCGATTTATGGGCATCACCAAGAAAGAGCTCGCCGACGCCCTCGGGGTTTCGAAGCAGACCGTCGTGAACTACATCGACCGTCTCGGTCTCGCGCCGGAACACGTGTCGAGGGTCGGCAAGTACGACGTCCTCGATGATTTCGCCGTGTCGGCGATATCGGATGCCGTCGGCAAGAGCGTTCCTCAGCGATCGGAATCCGACGATGCTGCAGCATCAGACTCCGTCATCGCGGCCCTCAGCGATCGGATCGCCGACCTCAAGGAGCAAAACGGCAGGCTTGCTGTCGAGCTGGCCGACCTTCGGGCCTCGCGAGACAGGGAAGTCGAATCGCTTCGCATGCAGCTGAACGACGCAAACCGCCGAGCCGCCGAGCTCGCCGATCGTGTCGCGACTATAGCTGAGCGCCAGCAAGCGATCGCGGCGACTCCATGGTGGAAGCGCGGCCGCATCGCCATGAAGCTTCTCGGGCCTGGAAGCGAATAGGAAAGCGCCGTTGCCGGCGCTTTCGGTTCGCGTTGCGTTTTGCTTTTCCGTCAGCTGACGGCGGCGAGGATCTCGGCCGCCTTCTCGAGTGCCGCGTCGCGCATCAGCACCGACTTCTTGACGCCGGCGGCCTTGGCGGCGCGGGCGATCATGTCCGCGCCCGACGCCGGGCACTTGAACGACAGCGACGACGTCGCCTCGTTCGCCAGCTTCGGCCTTCCTGGCTTGATCGGGCCGTCGAACGCGTATCCATCGGGAAGCTCCCCGGCGTCGTATGCGGCGCACCACTGCTCGATCATCTCGCGCGTAACCTTGAACCCGCCTTCTGCGGCCGGCAGGCTGTCCATCGTGATAGCCATCGCCCTACCTCCCGTTCTCGCCGTACTCGCGCTTGAACTTCGCCCCGACGGGCGACTTCGCGTGGAAGATGACGAACTGGCTCCCGGTCGAGTACGCGATCATCTCCACGTCGCGGTTGCCGATGCGGCCGAACGCCATGTAGTGGGGCGGCCACTTGTCCTTGCGGACCATGCGCCAGCTTCCCTGCGCCCCCATCCAGGCGCGCTCGACCTCTTCCTTGGTGAAGCCGTGCTTCGTGGCCGACTCGACGGCCACGGCCGGTCTTTTCGCGTCTTCCACGCCGTCCTCTTCGCTCGGTGATTAGTATTACTTTATTCTACTACCTTATTGTGCGAAGCGCAATGCGGCGCAGCGGGCCTACCCTTCCAACGCCTTCTTCACGGCCGCGGCATCGGCCTTCTTCGCCTCGCGTCCGGCCCTCTCCCAGGCCCGCACGGCCTCGTCGGTCGAGGTTGAGGATGCCGTTCCGAGCGTGGTAACATGGGGGGTACACCGGCAAAGCCCGCGGGTAGTGAACCGAGATCGGACGGCGCAGGTCGTTTACATCAACGGGCGGTAGCTGGAGCTACCGCCCGTTCTTTTTGTCGTCGGCGTCTGCTCAAGGATTGATGCCAGGGAGTTAGGTGATTCCGATATGGAGCGCATGACCTACAAAGGATTCACTTCCATGCCGAAATACAGTGCGGAAGACGACATGTTCTACGGAACGGTGGACGACGTCGACGCCGTGGTCATGTACGATTCCGAGACGGCCGCGGGCCTTGAAACGGCCTTCACGGAAGCCGTCGACGACTACCTCGACGCGACCGACGCCGCCGAGATCAGGTTCCTGGTCGACGCGGAGACGCTCGGCTGGCTTGAGAGGGAGTCGGCCCGCACCGGCATAAGCCTCGAGAAGGTCGCAAGCGCCATGCTGCGCAAGGCCTGCAGCGAGACGCCGGCGCTAGGCGCGCCGGGCACAACCGTTCCCGCCGGCCGCGCAATGGCCTTGGCGCAGCAACGCAAGGATTGATGCCAGGGAGTTAGGGGGTTCCGATATGGAACGCATGGCCTACAAAGGGTTCGAATCGACCCCGAAGCACGATGAGGAGGAGGGCGTTTTCTACGGCCTGGTGGACGGCATCGACGGCCTTTGCGAGTACGAGTCGGAGACCGCGGAGGGCGTCGAGAAGGCGTTCCGCGACGCCGTCGACGACTACCTCGACGCATGCCGGGAGAGTGTTGCGATGCAGGGAGGTGCTCGCCATGCGTGAAATCTGCCCGGCGTGCGGCAAGGACATGGTCGTGACCACGGAGGCGTTCGAGGTCAACGGGGACGCCGTGCGCGGCATCCCCCACCTCTTGTGCCGAAGCTGCGGCGAGGCGACCTTCACCCCAGAGCAGCTGGACATGGTGTTCGGCTACCGAACCGCGCAGAAACAGCTGAAGGCGGATGCAATGCAAGGAGGCGGTCGGCGATGATCGACGTGGAGAAGTACTACGGGCACATCGACGATTGTTTAGTCAGCGATCCCGTGTGAGAGGCGAGCCGGGATGAAGCATTTCTTCATGGAGATAGACGGCATGACCGTCACATATGGCGACATCGTCAAAGGGCGGCTGTGCGACACGGTCCCCTATTACGTCGAGCGCGACAACGGCGAAGGGGACTTCGATTTCGCCCAGGGCTCGCTCCCGACCTGCACTCCCGTCAAGAGCAAGGGTTTCGCCGAATCGGAGCTGTGGGACATCGAGTCCTTCATGAGGGACAACATGCACAACATCTACGACCAGATCCGCGGCGAGGGGGCATGGGCATGACGCCGATATGCTTCCGCGATGGCGATGAATCCAATGGGTATCCGAAGCCCATGGACCCAAAGGACGTCGAAGCGAGAATCGTCGGCAAAGCCGACGAGCGTGGCCGCACCGTGCTTCCCGCCGAGGAGTACTGCGAGGAGGACGACGTCTATGACGAGCTCTACCCCGCGCCCGCAAGCCATGATCTGTAAAACCCCAGGTCAGCCCAGCAGTCGGAAAATCTGACTGCTGGGTTGACCTGGGGTTTTGCTTTCGGCTGTTTCGGCCGTTTTCGGCGCTGCCGTCGATTTCCGCCAGGACGCGCTCCTACCGCTTCGGAAAAAATTTCAAAAATTTCTCGCCTCGCGCGCCCGCGTCTTTATAACGCGGGCGCGTTTTCGTATGACGCGCAGGCGGGCGCGCGCGGTGGCACGCCGGGACGGCCCCGCCAAGACTTTCGCTTCGATTTTTTAACGCGTAGCATGCGCCGCAACAGCCCGCAGACGGCGCGGGCGGCGATGAAGGAGGTGCCGAGATGTTGAAGATCAGGGTCCAAGGCCTGCCCGAGGAGGTGGCCGAGTTCGCGGACGCGCTGGAGGCCGTCGGCTGCGTTTTGGAGCTCAGCGAGCCGTACGCCAACAGGGGCTGGAGCCGCTATGTCCGCGTCTACATCGACGCTCAGAAACCCGCAGCCGACCCCGGGAGTCTTGCGAAAAAGGAGGGGAGAGCGATGAGCGAAAACGAGGACGTCCCGCTGCCGGACGAGGAGCTGGAGTGGCGGCGCGAGGCCGAGCGCATCGCCGAGATGCGACGCCGGGCGCGCCTGCGCTGCCCCGCCTGCGGGCGGGCCGTCGCCGATACGGTCGACGAGGCGCGGGAAGCCTGCCTGAGAGACGGCCTGTGGCACGAGGGGGACGACCGCGTGATCCTGTGCCCCTCGTGCAAGCGCGAGCGCGACGAGGCGCGGGAGCGGGCGCACCGCGTCGCGCTCGAGGAGCGGCGGGCGGCGCTGGCGGCCGCCGCGAAGGAGCCCGTGCCCCGCGTCGAGGGGCCGCTTCCCAAGACCATCGTGCTCGACACCGAGACGACCGGCCTGCACGGCTGGAGCGACCACCTGCTCACGGTGGGCATAGTCGACGGAGATGGGGCGGAGGTGGCCAGCTTCAAGATCTGCCCGCCCGCCGAGTGCTGCGAGTGGCCGGAGGCCGAGCGCGTCAACGGCATCGCGCCGGCCGACACGGTGGCGTGGCCGGCGATCGAGGACGTGCGACCGGAGCTGCAGCGCATCCTCGACGCCGCCGAGACGGTCATCGGCTACAACGTCGGATTCGACCTCGAGTTCCTTCGGCACGCGGGCGTCGCGCTGCCGGACTGCGAATACGTGGACGTCATGGCCCTGTTCGCGCCGGTCTTCGGGTTGCGGGACGACTTCCACGGCGGCTGGCGCTGGCAGACGCTGGCCACCGCTGCCGCGTACGTGGGCCACGACTGGGGTGCGGAGGGGCCGCACGACGCGCTGGCCGACTGCCGCGCCACCCTGGCCGTGCTGCGCTGGCTCGAGGCTCACGAGGGCGAGGAGGTGGGCCGCCGCGAACAGGGCGCGCGCCGCGCCGCCGCATGGAGGCGGCTCGACGCGGCCGAGGCGGCGAAGATGTAACGAACGGGCCGTTCGATGTAGCGAACGGCCCTTTTCCCTGTCTCGCGCCTTTGCCGGGGTTCACGCAGAACGGCCTGCCGTCGACCTCGATCGGCTCGAAGTTGCCGCCCGGCCGCGCCAGGCCTGGAAGCGGAACAAGGCGGGGTAGGCTGCTCCGTCGCCGATGCCTCCGATACCCCCGAAACGATGCCCGACGACCCCTGTCCGGTTACCGGTTCCTTGCGCCCGCCGCCTCTCCGCCAGCTCGCGCGCGAAGGCGTCCTCGCCCATCCGTCTCGCCTGGCGAAAAATCGTTGGTTACAGGATAAGGACGTACGACGCGAAGCGTCTATATTGCGATTTTCGGCAAGCCGAAAACGGGTTTGAGCAGGCTCAACGCAAAATCTGAAAGCTGTAAGACGGGCCGATTTCGCGTGCTACAAATCATACGTGGGCTGTAGCACAGATTTCGAGAAAACAATCGATGAGCTGCGGAAACGAAAATTTTGCTATGTGCTACAGCAAATTAGCGCGACCTGGGAAAACGCATCGATAACGCCTGGTCGGAAGCGTGCTACAAAATTCAGCTGACCCAGGGCCTTTCGAGGCCTTCCAGGCTGCCGTTTCCAAGCGCCGGCGGTGGTTCTGCGGTCGTACCGCATCCAGAAGAAGGCGATCTGCGAAAACGAAACGGACGTACGTGCTACAAAGCGTGCTACACCCACGAATGAAAATGTGCTACAGATTCGTGTTTTCGCAGATAAAACGCGTGCTACAAGTTTTTGCTGAGATTAGCGAATTTCTTGGCTTCTTCAACTGCCTGTTTCCGTTCATCTTGGCGGCGCCGGTGACCGGCTGCGGCGCCGTTTGCTCACAGTACAATGTCGAGCGGGGACGCTTCGCCGCCTGGGCAGCACCACCGCTTAGGAGGTCTGACCATGGATGCAAACACCATCAACGCGACGTGCAACGTTTTACTGGTGGTAATCGGAATCATCGGACTTTTGCTGGTGAGGAAGGAATGACAACGGCGAACCGCGATTTGGCAAAGAAGAAGCCGGGACACCCTGGAAAGTAGCCCGGCTTTGACGATGTAGAACGCTGCCCAGCGCACTGGGGCGTCCTCGCTGCGTATTCTAGCAAGCGCCGGGACGGCTGGCAAACGCCCGCCGCTCAAGGAAGGACGGCCCGTCTATGATCGATCTGGTCGCGTACTACGCGAAAAGGAAGGACAAGGCGCTGGAAGACGGCGACAAGAGGCTCGCCGCGAGCTACGCGCACCTGGAGGAGGCCGAGCGTATCGCGCGGTCGGGCAAGCTGCCCGATCGCGAAAGCGCGCTGCTGTCCCCCAGCATCGCGTTCATCTGCCTTCATGCGGGCGGGCTCGTCTCCGAGTGCGGCAACTGCGGGTGCCTCGTCGACGAGCACTGGGACTTCTGCGCCCGCTGCGGCGCGCACTTTATGGACCGCAGGTACGTCGCCGAGTTCGGCGACCTCGACGTTTGATGCGCGGGGTGCGTCGGGCAAGATCGGCCGACGGCTTTCGAAGGACAAGTGACGGCAAACCGCGATTCGAGCCATGAAAAAAGCCAGGTGACCGTGGAAAGCACCCTTGCTTAATACCGTCGAGAAACGCCGCCCAGTGCGCGGGCCTTGTCATCAAAGCCTGCGCTTTGCGGTTTCGTGAGAGCGAATGACGCGTTTGCGCGATCATCCGTCCGTTGTCGCGTTTCGGGCAGACGGCCTGGTTTCGACGGATCCTCTCACGATGTACTCGCCGTGCAGCGTTTCGTCCTTGTTGAGAAAGTACATGTACTCGACACGGACTTCGTCGCCGATGCTTAGATCGTCGAACGATATGATTCTATGCTCGATCCTTTCGGAAAAGCCGAACGTGTACATGTTTCCGCTGTCCAGCCCGTACCCTGGAGTTGCTATTTCGATTTCAGCGATTTCCGAGTCTCTGTCTAAAGAAACAATGGTGCCGTCTGCGAATAGCAAGACGTTAGCCATGCTCCCCGTGGAGCTTGTGTCGCTGCTTGCTGTTTCTTTCTTTTTGATATCGGTCACGTTTTCGAAGCTCTCCTGATTTGTTGTGGTGGTCGTGCTGTTGTTGCCATTTGTCGTAACCGCAATGAGGGAAACCGAAATCAAAGCGGCTACGACAAACGCTATGGCTAGGACTGGTACGATGCGGGCACGATTCGACATATCAGAAGAAGAACGCTCCTATTCGATCTCTGAACTGTTAGAACAACTATCAGTTGATGAACTCGAGTGTTTCACCAGGAAAAACGCCGTTTTTATATTTTGAATCGAAGTACCCGGCCCTTACCCGCTGGCCTATTTTCGCGCTTCGAATCGACGATGGCGACACCTGGCATACGCCTGTATATTCGACGACTATGGTTTCGCCGCCATATTTTTGGTTGCCGTCAAGGTTGATCGTCGTTGTAAGCGCGTCTTCGTCGATGTCGGTTATTTCTCCCGTACTAAACGTTATGCACGACATCGGACCGCCGCTCGTCAAGCCATCTTCCACCGGCATCTGATTCGCTCCCGTTTCATCGTTTGCTGAAGTGCATCCGCTTATCGTTGATGCGATAACAGCTGCTGCGGCGAGCTTTACGAATGTCCTTCTGTCCATAGGTGTTTCCCCTTCTGCGAAGGTAGGTCTTTATGGCATGCAGGGATTCGAATCCTTTTATGAGGATAAACGGGAAACGCTGCTTGGTTTGAGCCAGGTTAAAAGGTCTCGGCAAACGGTTTCTGGGCCCTATGTCATAGTCCCGTATAGAACACCCTCGGGGATGGCTTTCAGGATGGCCAAAAAGAAGTTGACGGCGAGATCCGCCGCGAGATGGCCTTCGATGACACGTTCGGCGAGCCCGACGACGCCGTTCCTAGCGTTTGCGATATGCGGTAGACCTCGCCGAGCCCGTTTTCTCGATGGTCCCATCATCTTGGAGCTTCTTGAGGACGCGCTCGACCGTTCGCTTGCTTATGGACGGGTTCGCATCCATGATGTCCCGCTTCGTTGCTGCGCCGACGAGCTGCTCGAAATATGCGCGCAGCATGCCTTCGCCGCCTTTGGGGCCCGCTGCAATGGCGAATCTCCTGTCAAGCTCCTTGTAGCAGGCCGTCATCACGCCGAGCATGTAGGTCACGAACGGGGTGTAGTCGTTCTCGCCATCCTGCCACCCGGCGGAGCTTGCGCCGAGCGCCTCATAGTACGTTTCCTTCGATCTTTCGATTTCCTTTTCGATCGATACGTATTTTCCGACCGTGTATCCGCATCGGTATAGGAGGAGCAGGGTGAGCAGCCTGCTCATGCGCCCGTTCCCGTCGTTGAACGGGTGGATGCTCACGAAATCGAACACGAACACCAGCGACACGAGGACGGGATCGTACGTTCCGGCTTCGATTTGCGCTCGGTATTCCCTGCAGATGGCGTCTACCGCCGCCGGGGTCGCGGCGGCGCTCGTAGGCCTGAACCTTGCGACCATCTCCCCGCTGGCCGACCTCTCGGCGATCACGTTGTCGGAATCCTTCCACCTTCCTGCGAACGAGTCGCCAGTGAACCTGTACAGGTCGCGATGGAGCTGCAGGATCACGCCGGGTGTCACGGGCACGGCATCGTGCCTTTCGTGGATCGTGTCGAGCACGAACCTGTATCCGGCTATCTCGCGCTCGTCTCGATTCTTCGGTTCGGCCTTCTCGGCCATCAGGTCGCGAAGCCTTTTGTCCGAGGTCGCGATGTTCTCGATTTTGTTTGACGCGCTCGTGCTCTGTATTTTCGCGACCTCGACGAGGCTTTCCAGCACGTCCGGCCTCGTCGCCTCGTAAAGCGCTTGTTTTCCGCGGTGCTCCCTCATATCGCCGATAGACGACATGATTTCGGGCGACATAAGGGTGCTGAGCTGCCTCGAATAGTCGAATTGGGCCATGGAGTATCTTCGCCACATTCCTTGTATCTTCGCCAAATATAAATGATATGGCGAAGATACTCCATATGTGGCGAAGATACAAGGGCAGATG
>NZ_DBFSAP010000028.1:0-2294 GCF_048412355.1 Ellagibacter sp. | reverse complement strand
GTCTAAGGCCGATGCGTCGGCGGTGGCCGCAGCCGAGCGTGTGGCTTCCGGCGAGATGAGCGCGTTTGAGGCCATGGGCGCAGCCGACGGCGTTGCGGTGGCCTTGACCGAGGATGTGCTGAATGCCGCCGCTGCGACAAGCGGCCACGCAAGCGAGGGCGATGAGGCCATTGTGTCGTTTCTCTCGCGCGCCTCGTGGAACGAAGGCGAGCGCGACGGTTTGCGGTCGATGACATGCTCGTCGTGCGGCGCGGAGATTACGTGCGATGCAACGACTGCGGTTTCGGAATGTCCATATTGCGGCAACCCCGCAGTGACCCCGGGCGCGTTCGTCGACATGGCACGCCCCGATGGTGTGGTGCCGTTCAAGCTCGACAAAGACGCTGCAGTTGCTGCGTTGAATGACTATTACAAGGGTAAAAAGTTCCTGCCAAAGAAATTTATCGCCGCGAACAAAGTCGAGCATATCCAGGGCGTATATGTGCCGTTCTGGCTTTACGATGGTTCGGTTGAAGGAAGCGGCACGTTTGAGTG
Organism: Ellagibacter sp.; assembly: GCF_048412355.1. Taxonomy (NCBI): domain Bacteria; kingdom Bacillati; phylum Actinomycetota; class Coriobacteriia; order Eggerthellales; family Eggerthellaceae; genus Ellagibacter; species Ellagibacter sp. Next base: position 1,760 of record NZ_DBFSAP010000028.1, on the reverse strand, counting down.
CCGCAATGAGCGCACCTATCGCTCGGGTGATGAGGAAGTAACGCGTACGACGGTCTACGAGGCCTATCGTGCGGGTGATTTGGATTTCGAGCGAGTTCCCGTTGACGGTTCGGCGAAAATGCCCGACGGGCACATGGATGCGATCGAGCCGTACGATTTCGACGAGATGAAACCTTTCTCGGTCGCGTATTTGCCGGGCTATGTTGCCGAGCGCTATGACGAAGATTCGAAAGTGTGTTCCAACCGCGCCGAAGAACGTATGCGTCGTTCCTTCGAGCACGATTTGCGTGCAACGATTACGGGCTACGATTACGTCGATACGGGAATCGTGCGCTCCACGACGCAGATGACGGGTTGCATGCAGGCGCTTCTTCCGGTATGGATGCTGCATACCACGTGGGAGGGCAATGACTACCTGTTCGCCATGAATGGACAAACAGGCCGATTCGTTGGCGATTTGCCCGTTGCAAAGTTCAAGGTTGCGGCGTGGTTCTTCGGTATTATCGTTGCGCTTGCCGCCGTGCTGTTCGGCCTCGATATGGGCGTGTTCCAATTCGATGACACCCTGACGAGCGTATTCGTGGATGGCGTGATTCCTGCAGTGGTTGCGGCGGTTGTGTGTATCGTTTTCTACAATCAAATGAAAACCGCCGAAGTGGCGAGTGATGCCCAGGCCTATCGATCGTTTGAGGGGTTGAATCTTACCGGCGAAAGCGAGCATTTCGTGCGCGAGTACGAGACGCGTCGCCGCATCGAGAAGAGCGACGATTAGCCAAACCCAACAATGAGCGAAACCCAAGGTTTCAAGTCGAACATATGTCGCGGCGGCTTTCAGTCACCGCGACATATTGCCTGTTGGGCATTTTATTGGTTTGGCGTCGTAAAGGGCTTAGCGATTGGATTCGCTCGGGTTGCGTCGAGCTTCGCAAGCATAGCTGCGCCCAGTTTCGAGGTATTGCTCATCATCCAGCGTAAAAGAAAAGTGCAAATAGTGACAAAAGTTGTGAATTCGGGGGCTTCAAAGGGCCCTTTTTTGGGTCTGTAAGATTGTCTGTGTAAGTCCCCTCAAGGGGCAACGTCTCCGGAGGCGATCGTCGCCGGCGCAGGGCGCCGGCCATGCTACGATGGCCGCGGCATGGCCCGCGGCAGATTGGAGACGACCGTGACCAGGAGGAAGAAGGGCGACCCCGCCGCCGAGCGCGTGGCGGCCGCCATCATGGAGGAGTTCTCGCCGAAGACCGCCGAGGAGGCGCAGGAGGCCCTGCGCTCGGTGTTCGGGCCGATGATCGAGACGATGCTCAAGGCCGAGCTCGAGGCCCACCTGGGCTACCCGGACAACGACAAGGGCCCCAAGGACGGGCCGAACAGGCGCAACGGCTACACGCGCAAGGTGGTGCGCACGAGCGCCGGCGAGGTCCCCATCGACGTGCCCCGCGACCGCGACGCCACCTTCGAGCCCGCGGTGGTGCCCAAGGGCGAGCGCGACCTGACCGGCATAGAGTCGCGCGTGATGTCGATGTACGCGCGGGGCATGTCGCAGCGCGACATAGCCGCCACGGTGCGCGAGATATACGGCTTCTCGATGAGCGCCGAGACGGTCTCGGCCATCACCGACAGGGTGTGGGAGGAGCTCGAGCGGTGGCGCTCGCGCCCGCTGGAGCCCGTGTACGCGTTCATGTTCGTCGACTGCCTCTACGTGCCGGTGAGGCGCGGGCGCGGCGCGCGCAGCATGGCGGTCTACGCGATAGTCGCCTACGACC
>NZ_DBFSAP010000027.1:0-2196 GCF_048412355.1 Ellagibacter sp. | reverse complement strand
CCCACACCTCCACGACGTTGCCCACCGAGAGCATCCTGGCCAGGAACTCGGCGTCGTTGCGGTCGTTCTTCCTGCGCCTGTCGGCGGCGGGCTTCATCATCTTGGACACGGCGCCGATGACGCAGTCGACGCCCAGGGCGGACAGCCTCTTCTGCAGGTCGAACCCGGTCACGCCCGACTCGTATACGCATCTGGCCGCGGGGTCGACGGACCGGATCCATTCGGCCGCGGCGGCCGCGTCGTAGCCGAAGGTCGCGGATCTGACCTCCCCGGTCATGGCGTCGAGAGCGACCGCCTTGATCGAGCGCGCGTGCACGTCCAGGCCTACGAAAGTGGTAACATTCATCACGAGAGCCCCTTCCATGAGTGTGGCGTGGCCGCCACGGTTGATCAGACACCTTCCATTGTCGGCCTAATCCGCGGAAAGTCATGCAGCAGGGGCTCTCAATTTACTGTGTCCTGCTCATATCGTCTTTTTCCCCGCTACTTCGAAAGGTAATCGAGGAGCGCACCCTTCTCGTTGGGAACCTTCTCATCGATGACGGCATCGAGCGCCCGCGAGAGGGCCTTACCGACTTCCGGCCCGTGGGGAATTCCCAATGCCATGACGTCGCACCCATCGATGGCGAGGCTTTGCAGCGTGAACGCCTCGTTCGCCTTCTGGATATCGGCAAGAACCTTCTCAAGCTCGTATGCGGCATCGATCCTGCCCGCGCAATGGGGGGCCTGCCCGCGCGCGTCGCCGCGCTTCAAGTCGCAAAGGGCGTGAAAAAGCTCAACATTCCCGTCGAGTCGCGCGAGCATACGCTTCACCGCGCGAGGAGTCGGCTCGACCACCTCATCGTGGTGCTTCACGAGCGTGAGCACACGGTTCGCGAACGCCGGCGACATCTTAAGCCTTGACATGATGCCGCGCGCGAGCATGACGCTCACGTTCGCGTGCCCATAGAAGTGACCCACGCCGTTTTCCCCGAAAAAGAAGCAGGCCGGTTTCCCCATATCGTGAAAGAGCGCCGCCCAACGCACGAGGCGATAGGCGGGCACGCCGTCGACGACATGCGCCGTATGCTCGAGTACATCGTAAATATGGTAAGGAGTGTGCTGTTCGAACCCCTTCATGGCGACAAGCTCGGGCAGCACGCACGAAAGCACGTCGACGTACTTCACAAGAGCGCTTCCCGCGAAGCGGGCGGTGAGAAGGCGATCGAGCTCATGGGTGACGCGCTCCGCAGAAACCCGGTAGACGATTCCTTTGTTGGAGAGCATGCCGAAAAGCGTCTCCTCCTCGATGCCGAACCCGAGCTGCGCGGCGAAGCGGCACGCTCGAAGGATCCTCAGGGCGTCTTCGGAGAATCGCTTGGCTGGGTCTCCCACCGCGCGTATCGTTTTCGCCTGCAAGTCGCCGACGCCGCCGTAAGGGTCGAGCAGTCCGCGGAGGGGGTGGAAAGCAATGGCGTTCATCGTGAAATCGCGACGCGCTAGGTCCTCTTCGATAGAAGAAACGAACTCAACGGAGCTTGGGTGGCGCGAGTCGCTGTAGGCCCCGTCGCGCCGGTAGGTGGTCACTTCGAACGCGTCGTCGTCGACAAGGACGGTGAGCGTGCCGTGTGCGACTCCAGTTTCGTGGGTCTTAAACCCCGCAGCTTCGAAGAGCGCCTGGGCTTGCTGCCAAGAAGCGTTCGAGGCAATGTCGATATCGGAGCAGGGGCGCCCGAGGAGCGCATCGCGAACGAACCCGCCCACAAACCACGCCTCGAAGCCTCCCGCTTCAAGAATGCTGACGACACGGATTGCCGTTTCGGGAAGGTGGGAGAATGCGTTCTCAGGTACCTGCTGTACAGGATCGCCCGAAGCTTCGTCGCTTATAAGAGAAGGAAAAGAGCAGCTATTATCAGGCACGGTAAAAGTTCCTTACATTATTTTGAGAAAAGGGCTTGCATCATCGTGGAACACTCGGTAGTATACACAAGCTGCATTTGCAAGGAGGGTGCAGTCGCGAGCCATCGCGAGGGCTTTTCGAAGCTTTCAAAACCGCTCAAAACTTTTTGAAAAAAATTCTTGACGGCAGGCGAGAGGTCGCGTAATATATCTCCTTGCGCCGCGGACGGAAGGAAGCGGCGGGGCGGGGCGCTAGACGCCCCGGGAACCTTGAAAACCGGATACCGAGGAAAACGGATAGGAACGCGTGCGGGGCCC
>NZ_DBFSAP010000026.1:0-14666 GCF_048412355.1 Ellagibacter sp. | reverse complement strand
AGTTCGGGTCGGAGAGCGCGCCCTTCATCTCGTTGTACACCACGCCGTTGAGCGCGAGGCGCGCCTGGCCGTCCGCGGCCTCGGTCTGGGCCACCGCGTCGCCCGCCACCGCGTCGCCCTCGTCCGCCTCCATGTCGCCGGCCAGCTCGTAGTGCCAGCCTTCCTGCTCGAAGATGGCGCGTTTGTGGTAGATGGCCGGATGCAGCACCGCGTCCAGGTACACGTCCATGAGGTTCAGCAGGTCTTGGTCGTTCGTGCTGGCCACGGGGTACATGGTCTTGTCGGGGAACGTCATGGCGTTTAGGAACGTCTGCATGGAGCTCTTGAGCAGGTTCACGAACGGCTCCTTGACGGGGAACTTGTCGGAGCCGCACAGGACGGAATGCTCGAGGATGTGGAAGACGCCCGTGTCGTTCGCGGGCGGTGTCTTGAAAGCGATCGAGAACGCCTTGTTCGCGTCGTCGTTTTGCAGGTAGAGCAGCTGCGCGCGCGAGGCGTTGTGGTCGAGCACGTAGGCGCGCCCGTCGATTTCGGGCAGGTCGGAGGTGGTGCGCACGGTGAACCCGTGCACGGTTTTACAAGGGGTGAGTTCCATAGGACGTCTTTCTCGGAAGGGCTTCTCGTTCGCTTCCTATTGTCGCACAACGCGCCCCGCCGCCTGGGGGCAACGTGGATATATCGCAGGGAAGACGCAACGGCTTGGGCCAATCATCTATAATCGTGCGAAGACGACGGAAAGGATAAGGCCGTGACCGGAGAAGCTCAAAAATTCTCGCATATCAGCGTTGCGTCCGACGACGAGGACGATGTTGTGATCGAAGCGGGCGCCCCCCGTTTTCGCAGCTATGGGGAAGGTGAGTCCGCAGCGCAGCCCGCAGGAGATGAGGCGGCAGCGAGCGCGGCGAACAAGACATCCGTGGTTGACGGTGGGGAAGGCTTCGCCGATCGCGCTTCGGCAGGTGCCGCTCCCGCCGAGAGAGTTTCCACTCCTGCTCCCGAGCGTGCCGCGAAAGCCGACAAGCCTGCTCGCAAGGCGTCCGCCCCTGCTCGCAAGGGTTACGAGGAGACGACGCTTGCGGACCTCGAGGACACCAAGATGTCCGGCATGCAGAAGGGCATCATTGCGGTGGCCCTCATAGGGATCGCCGCATTCATCGTGTACTACGTGGCGTTCATGGGCTAGAAGGGCCTGTGACCTGCGAAGAGATTGAAAGGTATCGCAATGCCGAAACACACTGGAAAAGCAACAGAAGGCAGAGACGATCAGGCGATGCGCAAGGGCGAGGTCGATCGCTCGAATGACATCGGATTGACCCAGGCGTTCGCGCCCATAGGCGATGACGGCTGGTCGGAAGGGGGCCGGCACGCCTATTCCGGCGAGGAGGGCGAGATAGCCTTCGAGGAAGACGCCTTCGCGGACGATAAGCCAGGGAGGACGGACCGCTTTGCCCCGATTGCGGGCAACGACCCCTACGCAGCCGATGCGTGGGACGCGCAGGACGGCTCTTCCGATGCGGGCGTGCCACTTGACGCGGATGATGCCTATACTGCAGGCGAAGCGCGCGGCTCTTCTCAGGGGGCACATGCGGGCGGCTTCAGCTACAAAGGCGACGACGAGGACGAATACCCCGATGCGCTCGAGAGCCTCGAGCCCGTGGTCGAACCCTCGACGTTCGACCCCGACGTTCCCGCCGACCCTGCTCCCGCGCGCGGGCGCCACTCTTCGGCTGCAAAGGAGGAAATCCCCTCCTACATGCGCAAATCGCGTCGCATGCGCCGCATCCTCATTGTGGTCGTGGTGCTGCTCGTGCTTCTGCTCGCCGCCGGCGGGTACTTCGCCGTCCGCCTGTTCCAAACCGCGCAGACGGCCGCCTACCAGCAGACCCAGCAGCAACAATCGAACCAGGATACGAGCTCGCTGCAGGCGGGAAGCGAAGGGAACGACGCCACGTCGACCGTGAAGAAGACGAGCGCGCCGAACTTGACCGAGCTTTTGGGCTGCACACAAGACGATGCGCTCGCCAAGGTTGGGCGTGGCGCTCAGGTTACCGTGTCGAACGAGGTCAACGAGGAGGGCAACCCCATCAAGACCGAAGTTCGCGTGGCCTTGACCGACGAGCCTGCCGACACGCGCACGGGCACGCCGACGCTGTATCTGGGCCTCGACGAGGACGGGGCGGTCGTTCAGGCGGGCTATTCCGCCGGTACGGCGTCGCTTGGCTACGGCACACTCTCGTTCTCGGACGCGGTGAAAAACGAGTCGATCATCGAGAAGACGCTTCAGGAGGCGGGCATCTCCGTCCCTGCGGGCACGGTGTCGCTCCCGGCCGACAAGACGGAGTATTCCACCTACGCGTCGGACGGAACCACGCTGGTGAAGGAATATTGCCCGTTCTCGGGTGATGTCGACATCAACGGCGTCTCCCATACGTGGTCGGCGGTTCTTTCCTACGACTACTCGGTGGCGAACGCCTCGGGCAACCTCGCCGACACGATCCGCATCATTTATGTGTACATCAATGCATAAATAGCAAATGAGCCCTTGCGTTTGCCGCGCGAGGGCTCTATACTGTAACGGCTGTATTCAAGCGAGGGCGAAAGCTCTCCACCTGTTTCGGCGCTTCGGCTGCTGATGGGTCGCTTCAATAACGTGCCTTGCGCACATCCTTTGAATTGCGAAACCCGCGGCCGTGCCTGCGGGTTTTTTGTTGCGCACAAGCGCAAGAGGAAGGAAGGTGAGCGCGATAGCTGCTCAGGAGCCACGGCTCAATGACGAGATCACTGCACGTGAATGCCGTCTGATCGGCTTTGACGGAGCGCAGCTGGGAATCTACACGGTGGCGCAAGCTCAACGTGTCGCGGATGACCAGAATCTCGACTTGGTCGAGATCGCCCCGAACGCCGAGCCGCCGGTCTGCCGCATCATGGACTATGGGAAGTTCAAGTACGACCAGGCCATCAAGGCAAAGCAGGCTCGCAAGAACCAGAGCAAGATCGAGACCAAGGAAATGAAGTTCCGCCCGAAGATTGACGTGGGCGACTACACCACCAAGAAGAAGCATGTGCTTCGCTTCTTGGACGCGGGGAACAAGGTGAAGATCACCATCATGTTCCGCGGTCGCGAAATGGCTCACCCCGAACAGGGTCTTTCCATTCTCGAGCGTTTGGCTGACGACCTCAAAGACGTAGCAGTCGTCGAGAACCAGCCCAAGATGGAAGGGCGCAACATGCACATGCTCATCGCTCCTTTGCCCGGTGCGGCGAAGAAGAAAAAAGAGACCAACAAGAAAGCAGAAGGAAAGGACGAATAATGCCTAAGATGAAAACCCACCGCGGTACCGCCAAGCGTTTCCGCGTCACCGGTTCCGGCAAGATCATGCGTGCGAAGGCTTTCAAGAGCCACATCCTCACCAAGAAGAGCCAGAAGCGCAAGCGCAACTTCCGCAACGAGACCGAGCTCTCTAAGGCAGACGCCAAGGTCGTCGGCCGCAATCTCGGCATCCGCTAGATCGTTTTCAGTTCTTTAAGGAGATAATACTATGGCACGCATCAAGCGTTCTATCCACGCCCGCAAAAAGCGCCGCACCGTTCTCAGCCGTGCAAAGGGTTACTACGGCGCGAAGTCCCGTTCTTACCGTGCAGCGAAGCAGCAGGTCCAGCATTCGCTCCAGTACATGTACCGCGACCGTCGCAACAAGAAGCGCAACATTCGTCGCCTTTGGATCACCCGCATCAACGCTGCTGCCCGCATCAACGGCCTGTCCTACTCCGTGTTCATGAACGGCCTCAAGAAGGCCGGCGTCGAGCTCGATCGCAAGGTGCTCGCCGACATGGCTGTGAACGACCCTGCCGCCTTCACCGCTGTGGTCGAGGTTGCCAAGAAGGCCCTGTAAGCCCAGCTTACGCATTCATATCGCAATCACTGAGAAGCCGAGGAATTCCTCGGCTTCTTTGTTTTTAGGGAGGGGATAGCTGGCGGCTGGCTGAATTTGCTCAAAACTATTGACGGTGCCGTGCTTTTTGCGAGACCGAACCCCTGCCTCGCAAGGCCTCGCCTTCTTCCCATCACCCCAAAAAAGAAAAAGCCCGCCAAATGGCGAGCTCTCTGTGCGATTTAGTTCTTCGCTTCTTTACGCGTTCGCTGTGAAGAAGTTCGCTTCCAGCTTCGCGAACGCATCGTCGACTTCTGCTTCTTCCTCGTCGTTGTTGAAGGCAAGGGTGTGGCACAGCTCGTCGGCGCCGATGAGCGTATGGTTGATGTAAGCTTCGAGCACTTCACGCGCCGAACCTTCGACACCAGCGACGACTTCGATGCCGGCGTGGCAGAGCATATTTGCGAAGTCGTAGTCGATCCCGCCGGTGATAATGGTGCTGACGCCCAGGTCAATGAACATCTGCGCGGTGTCCTCGGCGGAAAGCCCAGGGTTTGGCAGGTTGCGGCAGTCAGCGATAATCCCTCGTTCGACGGTGTAGCACATGAAGCTCGCGCAATGCACGGCATGGGGCGATACGCCTAAACCCTCGCATGCTACGATAATTTTCATTTATCACATTCCTTCTCTAATCTTCTCGTTATATCCAAGATAGCGTGCGGGGAACGCGATTTGAATAGTGCGCCCGCCAGCGGAATTATAGACGCCACGAGTGACATTTAGCGCGCATGCAGCGCGCGAAACGACCATGGTTCCATCATGATTCAATAGTTTGCATCCTACCATCTGGCTGAATTATCTACGGCTCATCTTCCCTAGGTGAGGAATCTTTGCGGTGGAAAGGCTTGCTGGAAGGGGAATCGTGCGGAAGCGATCAGGTGAGGCGGACGCTCAGCTGCGGGGTTGAGGCTGGCATCCGTAGGTTGACCAACTAGGCGCGAGATTGAGCGAAGCCGAGTCAGCCTTTGCGCGCTTCTCCCGTTTGCCTCCTTCGCGCGCCGCTACTTGTTCTCGATGCTTCCGATGTTTTTGAGTTCGATGCGGATAAGCCCGTTTGACGTGCTGGTGAACTCGATGAACTCGGGATTCTGCGCGTACTCCGCTGGGAAGGTGATCTCGATGCCGGTGTCGGTGCGGATTTTGTGGTTGCGCGTGACGCGCTTGGCGACCGCGCGCTCGACGGGAGCGTGCTCGGGAAGGTTTTCCTTCTGTGCCGCTTCGACGAAGCTGCGGCGCGGCCCCTCGTCCTCGAACACCTCTTCGACGAACTCGTCGAAGGGCACCTCATCGGAGTCTTCGGCGTTCTCGGCGACGTACGCCTTCGCCTTCGCCGTGGCGATCGCCGCGTTGGCGCCGTACTCGTTGGCAACCTCCTCGACCAGGCGCATCGTCGTGTCGATGAGCTCCTTGCTCGACGCTTCCATCGTGCACTGAAGCAGGCCCTGCGGGATGAGGTAGCGCTCCTCGCCGGCAATCTCGCGTGCCTTGTCGACGAACTGCACCGACATGGTGCGCACGTCTACCAGGGCAAACGAGGAGATCTTCTGCGAAGGGCTTGGCAGGATGGCATGGTGGCGCTCGATGCGGTTCACCGACGCGCCGTCTTCGGCCTTGCCCACCTCGTGCATGAACGCCGGTTTGCTTTCAAGAAGCAGCAACCCGAAGTAGCGGGCGCTTCTTCCAGCGAATGCCGCATCGAGTTCGGCCTGGGCAGCTGTGGCTTCTTCTTCGGAGAGTTCCGCGATGTCTTCCGTGGTGAGCTTCGGGGCGCGCGGCGAGTCCTCGAAATCAACGACGAGCAGGTCGCATGAGGCCGGCTGCTCCGCGCGGCTAAGTTCGCTTCCTAGGAACTCGGCGATCATGAGCGAGAGATCGGTGAAGTTGCTTTGCCCGTTCAAGTAATCGGAAAGCTCGTTTTTGAAACCGCTTTCGGCCTCGAACTCGCCGCGCTTGTTGTCGATGTTGCCGAGCGCATGCTTCACGACGCGCTGCACATAGGATTTCACGTTCTTGTTCGAAAGGTCCAGCTCTTCCTGTGAAAACACGTTCACGCATGAGACGAAGTCGAAAACGTGCAAAATGGCGTGGTTGATCTTGAACATGGAATCGGGCTCCCTCTCGTGACGAATAGCGGGAACACACATTACCCCATGAAGTGCGCGCGGGCAAACGCTTGTCGGCAGCGTGCGGCGAAGGTGGGTTCTGGCCTGCAATGCGTGAGCAAAAAGAATGCGGCTGGGAAGGGCTCGATGCTCTTCCCAGCCGCTCGGCCGGGTCGCCACCTTCAGAGGCGGCGACTGGAGTTCTTTCTTGGCCCTACTCCGCTTGCGGAGGCGCGCTCGGCGCTTGGGGTGCACCCGGCGCCCCGGGAGCACTCGGCGCACCAGGAGCCCCGGCCGCTCCGCCCGCTGTTGGCGACCCCGCCGCGGGAGTCTCGAAGGGCTCCCCGCACTGCGGGCATTTCTCGGCGCTCACGTCATCGCATACATAGTGGCACTTCATGCAAATCCGTGCGCCCATTGTCGTTGATGCTGGTCTGAAACACATGGCTCATCAATCCTTATCAGTCTTGCTCTTCGCACTTGTAGACTTTGGCGCTCGCGCCCGTGAGCGGCCAGGATCCCATCAGCGGGTCGAGGTACTTCGCGTCGTCGTCCAAAATCACGTTCACGTTCGACTTGAACACGCCGAACAACGACGGCTCAGCTTCGGGCTCCTCGGGGAACCACCAGTCATGCTGCACGCTGATGACTCGCGGATCGACCGTCGTCGTGGTGCGGGCGCGCTGCTTGATGCGGCCCTTGTGCGTCTCGATCCAGCACCAATCGCCCGGTGCGATGTCAAGCGAGATGGCGGTGTCGGGATGGATGTCGAAGATCGGGTCCGGATGCAGGTCGCGATACGCGCCGGGCTGGCGATGCTCGGTGTGGTAGAAGGGCATGAACCTGGCGCCCGTGATCATGCAGAGCGGGTACTCCTCGGCGTACTCCGGATCCGCTTCGGGGAAGTTCGGCGGGAACGTGAAGCTCGGCAGCGGGTCGAAGTTGCGGCCCGTCTCTTTCGCGAGCTTCTCGATGACCGTCGAGTACAGCTCCACCTTGCCCGTCGGGGTGAGGAACTTGAATCCCGGCTCCTTGTACTTCTCCGGCACGTTGGGAACCTTCAGGTACTTCACCTTCTCGCAGAAGTCGCGGAACTTCATGCCGAAAGGCGCCACCTGGTCGTTCATCATGTCCTCGTACTTCGGACCCCACCACTTGTCGGCGAAGCCCAGACGCTCGGAAAGCCCGTACCAGAACTCGTAGTCGTCGCGGAAGTCGATGTCGGTGCCGCCTTCGAAACGCTCGAGGACGGGCATGCTGCCGGCCATGCTCACCTGCTCGACGTCCATGGTCGGGTAGCCGATGCTGCAACGCTCAAGCCACGTCGCCGCGGGCAGCACGTAGTCGGCCAGCGCCGCCGTCGGTGTCATGAAGTAGTCGTGCACGATGAGCAAATCAAGGCTCTTCAGCGCCTCATGCACGAGCTTCGTGTTGCTGAACGCGAGCATCGGGTTGTCCGCCTGCACGATGCATGCCTTGATGGGGTAGGGGTCGCCGCTGATCATCTGGCGGAACATCGTCGGCGCGTTGCTGTAGGGATAGAAGCGCGGGTAAGCCTTCGAGATGATGTCCCAGCCCTTGAAGGTGAGGCCCGGGTACACGTCGTTGCCGACCATCTTGTCGCGCTGCTCTTGGGAGAGGGCGTCGTGGGAGAAGTTCATGTCCTCGGTGTTGCCGCGGTCGCCCGGCATGGTCAGCTGGTCGCCGCCGACCTTGTCGATGTTGCCTGTGATGGCGCGCAGGATGGCCTTGCCCTGAATCGCGCTCGAGGCGTTGAGGCCGCAGCCGTCGCCGCCCTTCTCGCCCCAAGGCAGGCAGGCGGGCTTGGTCGTCGCGTACATGCGAGCTGCCTGGCGAATCTTGTCGGCGGGGATCCAGGTGATTTCGGCGACCTTTTCGACGGGATATTCCGCCGCGCGCTCTTTCAGCTGGTCGAAGCCGTAGCACCATTCCTCGACGAACTCATGATCGTAGAGGTCTTCCTCGATGATCACGTTGATCATGCCGAGAGCGAGCGCCGCGTCGGTGCCGGGGCGAATCTGCAGGAAGAGGTCGGCCTTCTGGGCAACCTCGCAGAAGCGGGGGTCGATGACGATGAGCTTCGCGCCGCGCTCCTGCATGTTGCGCAGGGTCCACTGCCAATTCAGAAGCTCGGAAGCTGCGGGGTTGCGGCCCCACAAAACGACGAGGTCAGCGCGCTTCCAGTCTGATTTATCGGAGCAGAAGCCGCCGTAGGTGCACGGCTCGAGCCACATGTCGGAGCTGTAGCAGATGGTGCCGTTGCCGCCGGTGTTCGGCGTGCCGAACAGGTTGGTGAACTTGTAGTGCAGGTTGGACTGCGTGCGGTACGTTCCCTCGAGGAAACACAGGGTCTCGGCTCCGTACTTGTCGCGAAGATCGGCAAGGCGCTCAGCCATCTCGTCGAAGGCCTGGTCCCAGGTGATCTCTTCCCACTGGCCGCTTCCGCGCTCGCCGACGCGCTTGAGGGGCCTCTTCAAGCGGTTGGGGTTGTATTCGAAATCTTTCCAGCGGTCATGCTCGAGTCGGGAGCACACATATCCCTCGTTGTGCGGGTTGTCCGGATCTCCCTCGATCTTCACGACTCGGCCGTTTTCCTTCGTGCAGAGAACTCCGCAATTCAGGTGGCACAGAAAACACGATGCTCTCTTGACTTCCCTCTCGACCTCAGCCATGTCTTTCTCCTCTCGACTTCGCGGCGCCGTCTTGGCGACCGATGTTTCGCCGCATCTTGAAATTCCCTCTTGATGCTTCGGCGATACTGCTATCATGGGTTGCAGGGGGGAAGAATGAATCACGTCGAAAAGGTGATTCCCGTTGAACTGGGGAAATGCCGTCACCTTCGCATAGTGATTCATGCTTGTAATGGGGGATTCCATGGGAGTGGATAATTCTGGCGTCGCGTCCAGCGGCGAATTTGGCACACCCAACGCTGCGTCCGAGACCGCGTCTGAAAGCGGGAGCGGCTCGCCCAGCGCCGCAGCTGGCGGCAAGCTCGCCGCGTCCGGCGCTGCATCCGACGGCAAGCTCGTCGCGTCTGGCGCGCTCTCGTTTCTCGATTCAACGGATGGCAAGGGCGGGAGAAAGCCGGTGATGCAAACGTCCGCCGCGTGCGTGCTCGCCACGATCGGCTTCGCGTGCCTCACAGTCTGGGGCACCTATATCGTGTTCTCGCCTGCTCTTCCGCTTCTGTCCTTCGAGCCGCTGGAAATCGCCATCCTGTGCCTTATCGTCTCGCGCGTGGTGATGGACGCGTGTCTCGCTTTCTGTTCGAAGTTCCCCGACTTCGTGTTCAGGAGAATGCGGCCCTTGGTGCTGCCTGGCTCGTTGCTCCTGTTCGCCCCGGCGTTTCTTCTGGCGGGCGCGAGCCGGGCGGGCCTTGTTCCCGAAGGGTGGCGCATGCCCTGCGCGATTGCGGTCTGGGTGCTGCTTGGCGCGGGGGAGCTTTCGCTCTCGCTTGTGTGGACGGTGCTCTTCAGCATGATGGCCCCGAAGTGGACGGCGATGTCGATCGCGGTCGGCGGCGCGCTGGCTACCCCGCTCTTTCTCCTGGTTGCAGGCGCGGGAAGCCCGCTCATGGGCCTGTTCGGCCTGGCGTTCATCGTGATCTCGTGCATGGTGCTCGCCTCCATTCTCGTCTCCCGCGTCGACCCCGACACCTTGAAGGCGATGGAAGGCTACCAGCGCGACCCCTCCATCACGCTCAAGGCTGCGGCATCGATTGCCGCGAACGGGATGGCGTACGGGTTCGTCGTCGTGATGCTCGCGCTCTCGGGCGTCGGGGCGGTGCTCATTGCCTCGGCGGCGGGCATCGTAGGCTCGGGCGTTGCGATCTTCTGGGCGACGAAGCGGACGAAGTCTCGTTGGGATATGAGCGGCATGCAACGCCTCACTGTTCCGATCGTCGCTGCATCCATCCTGTTCATTCCCTATTTCGGGCATACTGGGCGCATTGTGTGCGGCGCCGTTGCCGTGGGGGCGTTCGCCTACGCGACGCTTATGGAATGGACCGATCTTGTGGTGTCGAACGCCGAGTTCCAGCTCTACCCGGTGAAGCGCTACGCGATGGGGCGCCTTGCGCAGTGGACCGGCTTCGCGCTCGGCGTCGTCGTTGCGTTCTTCGCGTTCCGCGCGGGCGACGTGGCAATCGAGGGGCTTGGCGAGTTGTCCTGCGTGATCGCGATCATCGTCGTTGCGGCTTTTTCGCTCTACGGCGCCGACGACTCGGAAACCGAGGACGCCTTGCTGGCCCTCATGACGGCGAGCGCGGAATGCCCACCCTCGATCGACCCGCCGAAGAACGCGTCGCCCTTCCGCGACCGCTGCCGCGCCATCGCCGAGCAGTTCGATCTCTCGCCGCGCGAGGCGGAGGTGTTCACGTGCCTTGCGAAGGGCAGGAACGCCGAATACATCCAGCAGAAGCTGTTCATCAGCTCGAACACTGCGAAGACGCACATCACGCATATCTACCGGAAGATGGGGATCAACTCCCAGCAGCGCCTGATCGACCTGGTCGACCGGGAGGAACAGCCGCCTGTCCGGGAGGAGCGCGACACCCGCGACGCCTGAGAGGCCCGCGACACCCGCGAGACGCGCAGAGGCGTTGGAGAAGACGCGGCCCCGGCCGATTCCGTGCTACACTGATTCGCCGAGAACACCGCGACTCGGGAGGGTCTTCCATGTCTAAAACCGTGGCCGTCATCGACGGCAATTCGCTCATGCACCGCGCCTACCACGCCGTTCCGCCCACGATGAACGCGCCCGACGGCACGCCGACCAACGCGTGCTTCGGCTTCGTCGCCATGCTGCTGAAGTTCGTGGAGATGGCGCATCCGGACGCCATCGTGTGCGCCTTCGATGCGGGGCGCCCGAAGTGGCGCATGGAGGCGATCGAGCAGTACAAGGCGCAGCGCCCCCCGATGGATGACGCGCTGAAAGTGCAGTTTCCCCTGATGGAAGGCCTGCTCGAAGCGATGAACATCCCGGTCGTGCGCGTGGCTGGATGGGAAGGCGACGACATCTTGGGCACCGTGTCCGCACGCGACGAGGCGCTCGGGTATCGCACGCTGCTCGTGTCCGGCGATAAGGACGTCTACCAGCTTGTGAGCGAGCTCACCCACGTCGTCACGACCAAGAAGGGCATCACCGACGTCGCGATCTACGGGCCCGACGAGGTCTTCGAGCGCTACGGCGTCACACCCGCTCAGTTCCCCGATTTCCTCGGGCTTAAGGGCGACACGTCCGACAACATCCCCGGTGTGCCCGGCGTGGGCGACAAGACGGCCGCGAAGCTGCTTTCCGCCTACGGCAACCTCGAGGGTATCTACGAGCACACCGGCGAGCTCAAAGGCAAGCAAAAGGAGAAGATCGAGACCAACCGCGACCAGGCGTTCGCGAGCCGGAAGGTGGCGACCATCTCGCGCGATGTTGATTTCGAGCTCGACTTGGAGGACGCGGCGTTCCCCTCGTTCGACGCCGCGCGCGTGACGGCCGCCTTCAAAAACGTCCGCTTCAATGCGCATTTGACCCACGTGCTGAACCTTGTGGGGGAGAAGGCGCCTGCCGAGCGCGCCGCGCTTTCGTGGGAGCCCGTCCTGCACGGGGCCGACGCGCATGCCGCCGTTAAGGGCTCGATCGCGAAAGGGGAGCGCGTGGGCATCGCGTTCGTCGAGCCCGAGCAGGCGTCGCTGTTCGACACGGGCGCGTTCGCGGCGTTTTCCACCTCGAAGGGCTCTGCTGCCTTCGAAGGCGACGAGGCGCTTTCGGTGCTCGCCCAGGTCGTGGCGCAGGGGCGTTTCGCCACGCTCGACGCGAAGGAGATGCTGCACCGGGTGTACCCCGCTGACACGGCGCAGGAGGCGCTCGTCACCGACGAGGAGCTTTTTGCGGCGGAAGTGTTCGATGTGGGGCTTGCGGGCTACGTGATGAACTCGTCCGTTTCCGACTACACGCTCGAATCGCTCGCCGACGAGTATCTGGGGGGCGCCCTTCCCGAGGTGAAGACCGACGAGGAGCGCGCCTGCGTGCTTGCCGCGTCG
Organism: Ellagibacter sp.; assembly: GCF_048412355.1. Classification (NCBI taxonomy): domain Bacteria; kingdom Bacillati; phylum Actinomycetota; class Coriobacteriia; order Eggerthellales; family Eggerthellaceae; genus Ellagibacter; species Ellagibacter sp. Next base: position 2,576 of record NZ_DBFSAP010000026.1, on the reverse strand, counting down.
GCGCGCGCGCTCGAGGAGCCGCTTTCCCGCGCGCTCGAAGACGACGGGTCGATGCGCACGTACGCCGAGATCGACCTGCCGCTCGTGCCTGTGCTCGCCGCGATGGAGCGCACGGGCGCTGCAATTGACGTCGCGCACCTCGACGAGATCGGCGAGCGCACGCAGGGAGACGTCGATGCCTTGCGCGCGCGGATCATCGAGCTCGCCGGCGAGGAGTTCAACGTCGACTCGCCCAAACAGCTCGGCCATATCCTGTTCGAAGTTTTGGGCCTGCCGCCGAAGAAGAAGACGCAGCGCGGATATTCCACCGACGCGAAGGTGCTCAAGGAGCTCGCCGAGGTTCACGAGCTGCCTGCGCTCGTTTTGCGCTACCGCGAGCTCGCCAAGATCAAGTCGACCTACATCGACGCGCTGCCCCGCATGCGCGCAACCGACGGGCGCGTCCATTCCTCGTTCAACGAGACGGTGACGACGACGGGTCGTTTGTCCTCGTCAGACCCGAATTTGCAGAACATCCCCGTGCGCACCGAGTTCGGCCGCCACATCCGCGAGTGCTTCGTGCCGCTCGACGAGGACTCGCTGTTCCTCTCGGCCGACTACTCGCAGATCGAGCTTCGCCTGCTCGCGCACCTGTCGGGCGACAAGCACCTGGTCGCGGCGTTCAACAGCGGCGCCGATTTCCATGCCTCGACGGCGAGCCGCGTGTTCGGCATCCCCGTCGAGGAAGTGACGCCCGAGCTTCGCTCTCGCGCGAAGGCGGTGAACTTCGGCATCGTCTACGGGCAGCAGGCGTTCGGCCTCTCGCAGAGCCTCGGTGTGCCGTTCGGCGAGGCCAAGGACATGATCGACCGCTACTTCGAAGCCTATCCCGGCGTGCGCGCGTACCTGGACGCCACGGTCGAGCAGGCGCGCGAGCGCGGGTACGCAGAGACTATGTTCGGCCGCAAGCGCCACATTCCCGAGCTCCATGCGGGCAACGCGAACCTGCGCGGGTTCGGTGAGCGCACGGCGATGAACCACCCGATGCAAGGGTCGGCCGCCGATATTATCAAGCTCGCGATGATCGAGGTGTCGCGCAGATTGCGGGAAGAGGGCTTCGCCGCGAAGCTGCTCATCCAGGTGCACGACGAGTTGGACTTCAGCGTGCCTCGAGGCGAGGTCGAGGCGCTCTCGGGCATGGTGCGCGAGGTGATGGAAGGCGTCGTCGAGCTTAAGGTTCCCCTTATCGCCGACGTTTCGAGCGCCCCCACCTGGGCAGAAGCGCACTAGAAGGCTAGGGAAGGCGCAGCTTCCCTAGCCGCGGGCGGCGCGCCCCCCCGCGGGCGCGCCGGCGTGCAGCCCTGCTTTTCTTGCGCCGATTTGCCTTTCCTGCGGGTCGATTCGGGCGAGCCTGTACAAGATTGACGATAAGTTGTGAAGGAACTGTGTTCTATTCCACACATAACATAAAAACGTGGAATAACGCATCGATATTTCACCTTGGGTGAGACGTTATTGGTACATCCAAGGCATTTTTTGAGAGGTCATCACCATTTCTTCACAACTTATCGTCATTTTTGTACAGGGGTGAGGCCGCACTCGGAGCGATTATTGCTCTGCTTACGGCAGAATTCCCAAATTCGGCAAGCCTTCCTCGATCGTCTCCCGCGCACGTTCGTCTAGATACGCCTCGTTAAGCCTTGACTTGCTGTAAGCGAGATACGAATCGCGCGTTTTCTCGATAAGCTCGTGTGTGAAAAATTGCTCCCAGCTGAAGAAATCGGCGCTTTCGATATAAGAGGCTGGATTCCGAAGCATCTCTTGCGTACTCCTGTCGGGAAACAGACCCGATTTCAGGACAAGCCACTCGAATGATTCGGGCAGGAAGAGCTTAATGCGCTTGAATCTTTGCAGCGATGTGAGAAACTCCATTTCAGGGCCGAATGCCGCCCCGTCGGCGATTACGAGGATATCGCGTTCTTCTCGGCTAAGCGCGATATCGTAGATGTTTGACTTCCCGCATGCGCTTATGCAGGGTATGTTGCTATTCTCGCAAAGCGCGGCAAAGAATTCAAAGCCGGAGTTGCTGTCTTCAACGATGACGACTTGCGGCCTTGCGCCGTCGAACTCACTTTTCCCGTAAATGCGGTATGTGGAGGCATAGGTTCGCGAGTAGACGGGATACTTCGTTGTCGAGCGATTGGTGTTCTTAAGGCCGTAAATCTCGTCGACACTGTAGGGGAGTTGTGGAAGCGATTCGCGCGCGACAAGTACGTAATAGTTGCTGCTACGGCGTGCCGCGTGTGCGAATTCGTGTGATTTCATGAAGGCGTTGTCCTCGTCGACAAAGACGATGCTGTTCTCGATGAACGAGAGATTGCGCAGCCAATTGCGACCCGCGAGTACTTTGCAGGGAACATCGCAATTGACGACTACTCCGCTGTCTGTTCCAAGCTCGTCATAGGCGGCAATGAGCTCGAGAAGAGTTGTCTTCCCGGTTGCGCTCTTGCCTTGAAGAATGGTGAGATTCCTTGATACAGTGAGTTTGATCTGCACTTTATTGTTGCGGACTACGACGTCGTGGACTCCTCTCATTT